>JABWAJ010000001.1 GCA_013361075.1 Saprospiraceae bacterium
GGCGCAGACGCCTCCGGCGAGCGCGGGATCGAGCGGCGAGTGGGTCGGGTTCCTGCGCTCTCGTCCCGAGAACGGCGGGCTCGCGTACTCGATCGAGCAGGGCTCGCGCGTGCTCGTCCGCATCGACGCCACGTCGAAGCGCTATCGGTGGACGGACTTCGTCGGGCTGCAGGTGCGCGTGCGCGGTCGCGTGAGTCAGTCGGGCGCGGTGCCGACGATCGACGTCACGAAGCTCGAGATCCAGCGCTGACGTTCGCGTCCTCGGGGCGCACCAGCGCGAGGACTTCGCGCGCGACCGTTTCCGCGGCGTCGGGCAGTGCGAGGCCCAGAGCTCGCTCGCTCATCGTCGCGCGGCGCGCGTCGTCCGACAGCAATGCGTCGACGACACCAGCGAGATCGCGCTTGTGCTTGACCGCGACGGCGCATCCCGCGCGGACGAAGAACTCCTGATTGCGCGCTTCCTGGAGGCGTTCCATGTCGCGTTCATTGGCTTTGCGAACGACTTCCTGGGTAATGCTTTCTTCACTGGTTCGTTTTTTCTTCATTTGCATGCGCACCAGGTCTCCGCTCAGGCTGATCCGGCCCACATCGTAACCATTACCGGTATCTACAATGACCATATCACCGGTTGAGGCAGGCGACAAGTTGCGGAAAAATTGTTTCCGGGCGCCGTTTTTAAAGCTAACCTCTACAATTTCATATCCATCTACATCGTAGATATCCATATCCGAGAGCCAGTCGAAGGTATTGAGGCGATTGCAGCCCCCGGTGGAACAACCGGTTGAGGCGCATCCGCCCTTGCTATTGCATCCGGCAACTTTTCCGTCGCCGGTGCTTACTGAACATCCTAAACATCCCATTTTCACTCATTTATTAAGCCCCCTGGCCCACTCCTTCGACTGCGCTCAGGCAGTAAAGGGGGAATCAGGGTTGGGTTCTACGAAAATGATTGATTAATTCGTACGCTACATTCCATTATAAAAAAATTCCCTTCCCTTCTTTCGGGGTTCAGGGGGTTGTTTTCATCACCCGGTTCGCCTGAATGCAGGCGTCCAAAAACAAGATTTTGGGGTTGGCATTTCGTTCTATGAAATATGCATTTTCAGTCAACAAATGTACAATTTGAGCCACCTGTTCAAAACTCAGTACCGATGCCAGCCGCTTTCCGGTTTCCAGTTCATTGGGCTGAAGTCTTACGGCGTCGGGACCATTGATTTTAAGCGCAATGAATTCACGCAAAAAATGGAGGGCGTACTGGACGAAAAACTTCTGGCCTTCACGGCCCAATTTGGCAAACCGCTCTACCCAGTCCAGCATTTCCCGGCCATCTCCTTTGTAGCAACGCCGCATCCAGTCCAGAAACAACGCACTGTGGTCATTGTCCTTGTGTGCAGACAAACGCAGTGCTTCGTTAAAATTTCCATTGGCTAAGTACGCTATTCCCGCTGCCTCTTCGGCTTTAGCGCCGGTTTTTTCGATCAAACCCGCGACCACATCTGCATCCTCCAAAGCCGGCACTTTCACCAACTGGCACCTCGACAAAATGGTATTGAGGATTTGTTCGGTGTCTTCTGCAACTAAAATAAAAATTGTGTTCTCCGGTGGCTCCTCAATCAGCTTCAACAGGCGGTTGCCTTCTTTGCCAAGGTATTCGGGCAACCACTGGATCAGGATTTTGTGCCGCGCTTCAAATGTTTTCAGGCTGAATTTCCGGATGATATTGACGCATTCTTCTTTGGTAATATTGCCTTGCTTGTTTTCCGCCCCGATGCTTTGAAGCCAATCATTCACATCAAGCCAGGGATTTTGCTCCAAAGCACTGCGCCATTGCGTCAAAAAAGCCTCACTGGTTGCATTAGGCCCTATGGCAGGGAAAGAAAAATGCACATCGGGATGAATGAGCCGGCTCGTTTTGAGGCAGGCCGGGCATTTCCCACAGGCATCTTCAGACGAGCGTTGTTCACAAAGTACGAATTGCGCCAGGGCCAGTGCTAAGGGCAAACTACCGCTTCCAGGCGGTCCGAGCAGCAGCAGGGCATGGGGCAGGCGTTCGCCTCCTGCCATTTTCCGCAGGGCTGTTTTGGTTGCATTTTGGCCAATGACGTGTTGAAACAACATAGTCGTATCCGTGAAAAAGCCCAAGTAGTGCGCTCATGATACGCTGTTGTGGCAGGAAGGATATTGAGCGTTGCCCATCCGGCAACCATATCGCTGGCAGAGTGGCAGAGGAGACTGGGTACTAAGCAGTTATTTTCATCCAGCAGGTATTTTTGCAGAATGCCATTTGTCTGAAAATGCTTTGTAAATCTCTTGCAATTGATCGGACTGTGGGGTATATCCGCATTCCGACGCTGTTTACTATGATGAGTTTTTGCCTTTAAACTAAGCAAAATCAATCTCTCCGCCTGCAATTCCTTCCACCATAAACAGGTGTCATCGCATGCACGGTCATCGTGCTTTGGTTATAATACGGGATAAAAATAGGAATTTCCTGATAACGGACAGCAGGTTTTTTTTTCGTCCCCCATTCTTAACGGGTAAAGTGTTGAAAAATCGGGGAGTTTTCAAACTCAGGCCTGCACGTAAACAGCAAATTTTTCTTCGTAATAAGCCTCTTTAAAAAAATCGGAAAGTGGGTACAATTCGGTGTAAGAACCGCGTGGTAAAGCCTTGATTTCCTGCTTTACGTTACCGCCTTTGAGTGCAATAAGGCCGTTGGGTATGGCGTGTTGCTGCTTATTTTTGATCAGGCGAAGCCCCCAGGCAGCGAGTAAAGGTAGTTCGGCTACTGCGCGCGACACCACAAAATCAAAGTTTGGTCCTTTCAGTTCTTCTGCACGAACGTGTTGTGCCGTTACATTTTCCAGTTGTAGCTGGCTGGCGATGTCCTGCACAACCATAATTTTTTTGCCGGTACCATCGATGAGGGTAAACTGGGTTTCAGGAAAAAGAATGGCCAGCGGAATGCCCGGAAAACCGCCGCCGGTGCCAATATCGAGTACTGCAGCTCCTGGTTTGAAGGTCAGCACTCCGGAAATGGCCAACGAATGCAGGATGTGGTGGTCGTACAAAAACTCAATGTCCTTGCGGGAAATGAGGTTGATCTTCTGATTCCAGTCCTGATAAAGCGGCCCCAACTGTTCGAAACGACTAAGCTGCGTTTTGTCGAGATTGGGGAAGTATTTTTTTATGATGTCCATCTTTTTTGAGTTTGCAGTTTTTCAGGGGCAGTTGGCAGTTTTGGGTGTACTTCTGATTTTGTTGGGTATTCAAATGGAGTTGACGGGTGGAACAATTGGCAGTTTTTCAGCTTTCCAGTTGGCAGTTTTGTTATTACTCTTGATGTAGTTCCATTTTCAAATCGAGCAGTTTGCAGCTTTTCAGTTTGCAGACTTGGTCTTACTTCAAAATAATTTCATTTTCAAATCGAGAACAGAAAGCTCGATTGTTTGGGATTGTTTAGTACCCAACATCCTCAACCCTGAAACCTCCTGCCAACTGTAACCCTGCCAACTGCCAACTTTTTTGTAGCTAGCACTCAGCATGATGAACCACAAAAGCCCCTGCCCACTACATCCTGCCCACTCCACCATCGTTTACATCCAATATGATAGGACCTGCCTACTGCCAACTACTCTAATGTTTCTCCAAAAGCGGTGCAAATGCTTCCCAAACCGGGTCACCCGCAGGAGGAGGCGCAGTCAGTTCCACGGCCTCGCCCGAAACCGGATGGGTAAAAGCCAGTTTCCAGGCATGCAGGTGAATGGAGCGATCGCGGTTGCCGCGCCGGGCGCCGTATTTCACATCGCCTTTGATGGGGCACCCGATGGCCGCCAACTGGGCCCTGACCTGGTGGTGCCTGCCTGTGATGAGGTTGATTTCCAGCAAGTGATAGCGGTCACTACTGCCCAGCAAGCGGTAGCTGAGTACAGCTTCTTTCAGGTCCGGGTCTTCTGTTGCTTCTGCCGAAGACCGGTTAGCCGTACTTTTTTTACCTACAAAATGCTTCAGTTCCCCTTCGGGTGCCGGAGGCATTTCCTGCACGACAGCAAGGTAGGTTTTCCGGATCTGGCGGCTGCGGAATTGCTCATTCAGGGCCACCAGTGCGTTTTGGGTTTTGGAAAATAAAACCACCCCGCTGGCCGGACGGTCGAGCCGGTGGATAACCTGTAGTTTCGATTGGGTATAGATCGAACCCAGAGCGAGGAGGGATTTGTCGCCCGTAGTATCATCCTGCACCGGAATCCCGGCAGGTTTATTGAAAGCGACAAGCTGGTTATTTTTATACAAAACCAAATCGCCGATGCGAAAATCAGGCACAGGGTGCTCCATTTCAAAGAATTGAGTTAGTCTACTTCTTCATAATCCACATATTCACCCCGGCTATCTTTTTTACGATAGGGCTCATCAACCGGTTTTTTTGGGTCGGGCCCTCTGTTAGAAATGACCGGCGGCGCAATAAAAAAGCGGTAAGCAAAGTAAATAACGGCGATGGTGATGAGTAGCTTGACCATGGTGAATGAATTTGAAGACACAAAGTTAAGGATAAATTATCACAAGCCTGTTCCGGAATCGGTTTAGCAAAGCCTACGCCGGGGCTTTTAGGATCATTTTGCTACCTTTGCCGACCAGATTTGCGTTTTGTGTTTCTGAATCAACCAAAATTCAGCATTGAACGCGGAATAAGCAACATAAATGGAAAAAAAAGACAACCTGTTGGGCGTACTTCAAACGCTCTTTAAGTGGCGAAAGCCAATTTTTTATACCTGCCTCGCTGCAGGCGTGGGCACGGCCATCATTTCCCTGCTCCTGCCCACCTATTACAAAGCCACCACCATTTTTCTGGCAGCCAGCCCCGATCAGGCCAAGCCTGAACTTATGTTTGGCGAAGGAGAACTGGAAGCCGAGTTTTATGGCAATGAAAACGATATTGATCGGATTTTTACCATCGCAGAATCAAGCGAACTGGCAGATTATCTGATTGATACATTTGATCTTTATACCCACTACGACATTGATCCCAATGGCGCTAAAGCACCTTATAAGGTACGGGAAGCTTTTTTTGACTTGTACGAAGTGACGAAAACCAAGCGCGACGCCATCGAATTGACCATTGAAGACACCGACAAAGTGCTGGCAGCAAAGATAGCCAATGCTGCCCGTGACAGAATTGACGCCATTGTTCAGAAGCTGATGAAAGAAGCTCATTCCAAAACAATCAATGCGTATAAGTCTTCCATTATACAAAAGCAGCAACAATTGCTGGTCATCAGTGATTCTCTGAATCATTTGCGCAGCGCCTATGGTGTGTACAACGCCGACGCACAAATCGAAAGCATTATGGCCCAATTGTATGGTACCCAGGCGATGCTGGTACGCGATAAAGGAAAACTGGAAGTACTAGAAAAAGCACCCGGCATCCGTCGGGACACCATTACTTTTATGCGGGCAAAGGTAACCGGGATGGAAGCCGAAGTAAAGTCTCTCGAAGAAAAAGTCAAAAACATCAACGACGGGATGCCCAAAATTTCCATTTGGGAAAAGCAGTATTGGGATGCCAATACAGCTTTGGGGAACAACCGCGTCCGGTTGAAACAATTTGAAGCAGCTTTTGAATCGGATATCCCGAGCATCATCCTGGTAGAAAAAGCCCACGAACCGTTGATCAAATCGCGCCCCAAACGCTCTCTGATTGTCATCGCTGCAGTAGTAATCGCGTTTTTCTTCAGCATCGCCGGGGTATTGTTAATTGATGCATACCAGGGCACCAACTGGCGCCAGGTGTTTCATGATCGTTGACCGAATCAAAATATGGATGACTCAGGCACCTGAATACAAGTTGTTTTCAGGTTTCGCGGTGCTTGTTCTGCTTAGCCTTTACGGGGCAGCAGCCACCGGGTATTTTGTATTGGCCGGGCTGCCTGTGCTGTTCCTTTTTGCCTGGGTTTGCCTGCTCGATTTCAGTAAAATTTACTACCTGCTTCTTTTTTTTCTGCCCTTGTCTACCGAAGTTTACCTCCCCGGAGGGTTGGGTACCGATCTGCCAACTGAACCCATTATCGTCGCGCTCATGTTGATTTTTGGTGCTTTTGCATTGCAACGCAACTCTGGAGCAGCGATTGAAAAACATTTTTTTACCCACCCCATTGCGCTGCTGCTGCTGGTACACGTCGGGTGGATTTATGCCACGACCATTACCTCTGAGCTATTTCTGGTATCTCTGAAATTTTCATTGGCCAAAACCTGGTACGTTGCTGTCTTTTTTTTCCTGAGCGGATACCTGATACACACCGAACGCGATTACAAAACCCTGTTTTGGGTTGTTTTTATCCCATTGATGTTTACCGTTCTGGTCACCCAGGTTCGGCATGCTGCTTATGGTTTTTCATTTCGGGATATCCACAAAGTGTTGCACCCTTTCCAGCGCAATCACGTGAATTACGCGGCGATGCTGGCCCTCTTTTTCCCGTTTCTTTTTTTAGCCATAGGTTGGTACCGGCGTTATTCCCGGATTTGGTGGACGCTCGTGGTGAGTGTGGTTGTCATGCTCGTCGCGATTTATTTTGCCTACACGCGTGCCGCTTATGTGGCACTGTTGTTTGCAGCGGGCGCTTATGTTGCCATTCGCCTGCGTTTGGTGCGGTACGTACTGGCTGCAGGATTATTGAGCATGATCCTGATCGTTGGATCAATGGTTTACAACAACCGCTATCTTGAGTACGCTCCGAATTACGACCGTACGATTACCCATTACAAGTTTGACAACCTGATTGAAGCCACCTATAAAATGGAGGATATTTCCACCATGGAGCGTGTTTACCGCTGGGTGGCGGGTGCGCACATGAGCGCGAAAAATCCGGTTTTGGGCTTTGGCCCGGGCAATTTTGTCAATTTTTACAAACCTTACGCTGTTACAAGTTTTCAGACGTACGTCAGCAACAACAAAGAAAATTCGGGGATCCACAGTTATTTCCTGATGACCCTGGTAGAGCAGGGGTGGCCGGGCTTGCTGCTTTTTATGGCCCTCTTGTTTTATACGCTTATCAAAGGAGAAAATATTTACCACGAAACCCGCGACCCTGACCGGCGACGGCTCCTGCTCATGGCCCTCCTTTGCCTCGTCGTCATTGATGCTTTTTTGCTCATCAATGATATGATTGAAACCGATAAAGTTGGTTCTTTCTTTTTTATCTGCCTGGCCATGCTGATCAATCTGGATCTGGCAAACCGAAGGGAGCGAATAGTTGGCACTCAGCATGATGAACCACAAAAGCCCCTGCCAACTGAATCAGACTGCAAACTTATACAAAATGACACCACAGGAAAAAGCGGCTAAAATCGCCAAGGATATGTTTGCCAACGATGCATTCAGCCAATGGTTGGGAATCGAACAACTCGAGCTGGGCATTGGAACCTGCAAACTACGCATGACCGTACGCCCCGAAATGCTCAATGGTTTTGGCATTGCCCATGGCGCCATCACTTACGCCCTGGCTGATAGTGCCCTGGCGTTTGCCTGTAATTCACAGGGAAGGCACGCCGTTTCTATTGAAACCAGCATCTCTCATACCCAGGCGGTTCAGGCGGGAGACGGCCTCCTCGCCATTGCAGAAGAAGAACAACTCGGCAATAAGGTAGCCTTTTACCGCGTGCGGGTGCTGGAGGAGCAGTCCGGCCGGGTTGTTGGCTTATTTAAAGGCACGGTTTACCGCAGCTCGAGGAACTGGTAGCTGGTTATTGGTTGAAATTCGTTGTTTGTTGCTCGTTATATGTTGTTCGTTAGGTTTGGAATGTTTGGAGCGACGAAAGCACGATCTGTTTCGGGACTACCAATAACCAGTAACCAGTAACCAGTAACCAATGCACCAGTGACCAAATTACTGCTTCACTATCTGCCGGTAAATTACCCCGTTTTCGGTTTGGAGGGCACACCAATACCACCCCGAAGGCATTTCATACAGATTCAGTGAAAAAACACCGGTCGGGGGTGCTGTTTCCGACAGGTAAAGTTTGCCGCTAAGGTCAAACACGCGTACTTCCAGAACATTCAGTTTGCCCGGATCAATCCATACCGATGCCCATGCAGGCGTGGGGTATATTTTTAAATCCTCCAGCGGCGATGTTTCGCCAATGCCTGTAATGGTAAAGAGGAAAGGCGCTGAAAAAACCGTACAGCCGCTGTTGTCGCTAACCCTTACCGTATAGGTCCCGTTTTCCACCGGGGTATAGGTGCCAGCTGTTGCACCGGGGATCGTTTGACCGTTCAACAACCACTGGAAGGCCGGACCGGAAGAACTAATGAGTGTAGTGCCTTGCTGGGTAATAACGGGTACAGCAGGCCCGAGGAAAGTAAATGTGGGGCCTACGCCTGAGTTGAGTACGATTTCAGGGCAAACTGCCGGAGAAGCAAAAATGACGTAAGTACCTGATTCCCTGACCCAGAAATTGGATTCGGTAGCGCCTGCAATGGGTTCGCCATCCTGGTACCATTGAAAATTGACATACCCGCCGAAAGGAACGTAAATTTCTGTGGAATCACCATTGCAAAATTCGCTTTGCCCATCGGAGGCGATTACCGGCGATAAAAAAGCCCAGGAATCAATCAACACGGCAGGAGAAGCTTCGGAACAGCCATTTTTTGTAGCCACTACATAAAAGTAGGCAAAACCCCAGTAGCTGATGTCTACCAGATACAATTCGCTCGTAGCCCCGTCAATGGCCGTACCTCCGGTGTTGGTGTTGCTGAAGGAATAATACCACTGATAAGAATCAAACGCTCCGGCACTCAGTTTAACCGTATCACCAGGGCAATACACATTGCCGTCTGCCATCGGATCAATCCCAATGGCTACCTCAAAATCACACTGAGCAACAAGCGGTTGGGTGCCCATCAGCAGAAAAAAAAGAATGGTAAGAATAAACAGTCGTTGATGCATCGTTATTTTTTTTAGGTCAAGACGGTCCTTAATCACCGTCGGGTTGGGCAGGACCTTTCAACCAGGTTAATCTTTCTGGTTAAAGTATCCCCGTAGTTGCGTAATTTTAACGCCACATTCTTTATTTCATGGATCGCGAAGCAACCAACCTTTTTGAAGCGTTTCCGGAGATTTCCAAAGCGCAGTGGATCGAGCAAATTGGCAAAGACCTCAAAGGGAAACCTTATGCCGATTTGTTATGGCAATTGGAACCCGACCTCGTTATGGAACCCTTTTACCATCCCGACGATGGTTTTTCGGCCATGGAGCCGCTTACCGGCGGCAAACATTTCAACGACTGGGAAGTAGGAGAATCCATTGACGTAACGGATGAAGGCAAAGCCAATACCGAAGCCATTGAAGCTTTGATGGGCGGGGTAAACGCACCGCTTTTTGCTTTGAAAAAACCAGTGGACGATGCCGGGATGGATCGCTTGCTGGCACGGATCGAGCCGGAATATGTCTCCCTTCATTTTGGAGAATACCACAGCGATAAAGACCCTGGCCATCTTTTTGAATTGTTGCAGCAATGGGTTACCCGCCAGGGTAAGGACCCTGTTTTGGTAAAAGCCTCGCTGGATTTTGACCCGTTTTTCGACTGGAGTCAGCCCCCTGTAGCGTTGCTGGCCGATATGATTCGCTCCTGCGAAGCCGAATGGCCCTCTTTTAAACCCCTACAGGTCAATACCGGCCGGTTTTATGCCGGTACCGAAGCCACAAGCGACGAGCTGGCGCTTTCCATAGCGAAAGGCAGCGATTATCTGGCTTTGCTTGGCGCAAAAGGGTTGGCACCGGAACTCGTAAACCGCCACCTGCAATTTGCCGTAGATATTGGTACCAGTTATTTTGTTCAGATTGCCAAAATCCGGGCGCTTCGCCTGTTGTGGGCCAACGTACTGGCCGGGTATGGGGTTAGTGATGCTCCGGCTGTGCCAATTATAGCCCATTTTGCTAAAGAATCGCAGGATGAAAATGTGCACACCAATATGATCCGGGCGGCTACCCAGGCCATGTCGGCCATAATTGGCGGGGCTGATCGGCTGTATGTGCTGCCTGCCGGCGCTTCAATCGGCGACGAAGCTACGCCCTTTCACCGGCGGATCGCGCGCAACGTGCAGCATTTGCTCCAGTTGGAAAGCCACCTCGGGTACGTGACAGACCCCGCAGCGGGCAGTTACTACATCGAGCGATTGACGACTCTGCTTGCTGAAAAAGCCTGGAGTAAGTTTCAGGATATTGAGAAAAACGGAGGGTATCTGAGCTTTAAGGGGTTTTGAATACTATCAAAGAGGACAGGAATTCGCCATCCTGACCGCTGAAATCAGTCGCGCAACCTTCGGGCTTACGCCTTCCAAATACAAAGACCTGAAAGGGTTGACTTGTGAGAATCTGCGCGACCACATGACCGGTCTGGAGTTGATCTTTTTCTAACAAAATAAAATTTGGACACTACCGCTTTAGCTGCCTTCCCTAAACATTTCTTTAAGCCCCTTTTACTTATTTTTGCCTCATAAATGAGATAAGCAGATAACGTGTACGACCTATTTAAGCATAAATTTTTCAAAATATGGCTCCTTCTGCTCCCCGCAAGTAGCCCGCTCTTCCTGTTTGCTCTCGAAGCGCCCCGGGTCATCAATTTTTCCAAAGCGCAATACCAGGCACAAAACCAAAACTGGATGATTGCCCAGGACAACGACTGGCGCATGTATTTTGCCAATTCTGCCGGACTGATGCAGTTTGACGGCACCAAATGGAAAGTGCAACCCATCGCCGACCGACGTACACCGAGGGCCATTGTGTGCGACAAAAAAGGGCGCTTGTATTGGGGTGCTTTTGGGGCATTCGGGTATTCAGAAGGGATTGGTTCTCCGGAAAAAGAACATCAACTTTGGCGATTGCTGCGCGATACGGTAAGTGTGCAAAAAGCACAGCGCGAAGAAATCTGGAATATTTTGATACACAATGACTTTGTGTTGTTCCAGTCTTTTGCAATCATTTATAAATACTACCCGGAAACGAACGTACTTGAAGACATTACACCACCGGGTAACATCATGTTTGTGCACGACCTGGGCGAAAAGCTGCTGGTGCAGGTCATTGGCAAAGGCATTTACGAACTCACCCCCCGCAATGAATTCATTTTTCAGGAAGGCACACAACAGCTGGGAACCGCCATTGTAAAAAGCATCCTTCCTGCCTCCGACGGCAGTTGCCTCATTGCCACAGAACACAACGGGGTATTCCGGTACGCATCCGGCTCCCTGAAAACCTGGAATGCCAACTTTGATGCCATTGCGCGCATCAACCAACTCAACAAAGGCATCCGGCTTGCCAATGGCAATTATGCATTCGGCACGATCCTCGACGGGGTCTTTATTCTGGATCCGAACGGCGCGCTCCTTTACCACCTCAATCGAAGCGAGGGGCTGCAAAACAATACAGTACTGGCTCTTTACGAAGACAACACCGGAAACCTCTGGCTGGGATTGGATAAGGGCATAGATTTGATCGAACTGAATTCCCCGGTGGTGTATTACACCGATAAAAAAGGCAAACCCGGGGCCGTTTACACCGCTGCCATTTTTGAAAATAATTTGTACATCGGAGCCAATCAGGGGGTGTTTTACAAACCCTGGCCTTCTACCGGAAAAGATTTTCAGTTGCTGGAAGGCACACAGGGGCAGGTTTGGGAGCTTCGCGTTCTGGACGGGCAATTGTTGTGCGGCCACAACGAAGGCACTTTTGCCATTGCCGGAAAAAAAGTGTCAAAAATATCTTCCGTCACTGGCGGCTGGGTCATGCAACTCCACCCTACCCAACCCGACATCCTGCTGCAAGGTACCTATACCGGGGTTATTGTGTTGCGCAAAAACAAGGCTGGACGGTGGCAATTCTCCCACCGCATCGAAGGATTCATTGAACCAGTGAAGCGTCTGTTGTTTGACTCGGAGGGGTACGTTTGGGTTGCCAATCCCTACAAAGGCTTGTATCGGCTGAAGTTGTCCGAAAATTTGCAGTCCTGGACTGAAATCAGGCCATACGGCACAAAAGATGGACTGCCTTCCGAATTTAAAGCCGATATTTTTCGGTTTAATGGTGCCCTGGTGACCCATTCGGCCGGAAAGCTGTTTTTTTATGACAAAAACAACCAGTGGAAGCCATTTGAACAACTCCAGGGGACGGGCAGGGCTTTTACGTTTGCTCCCGGCGAATGGTTTGAAGTGTATGCAGATGAGGTGAAATGGGTGCGGGCCAAAAGCACTCATACCCTTCCCCTGTCGCTGATTCCGGATTTTGAAAGCATTTTGTCGCTGGGTGACGGCAGCTATCTTTTTTGTCTGGAAGACGGGTATGCACTGATTGACGGCAACCACGCCCGCCATAATTTCTCGCAAACACTCCCCCCGCCAATGATTCTGGAGGTAGGAATCGGGGGCCCCGACCCTCTGAACATTTATCTTGGCAAACAAACCGGAGAATGGGTTTTATTGCCCACTCAAAATGATTTTATTTTTCAGTTCACTTTACCCATATACACCAAAGCGCCTGATTTTCAATACCAATTAGAAGGTTTTTCTTCAGAATGGTCGCCATGGGGCAAAGTATCCGTCAAAGAATTCACCAACCTGCCGCCGGGGAAATATACCTTCCGCGTCCGGTCCGGTTCTTCCGATGAGGTACTCAATTTTCCTTTTTTGATTCGTCCGCATTGGTATCAAACGGCTTGGGCGGCCTTGCTGTTTCTTTTGCTGGTGTGGATGCTGATTGCCATCGGCCTGGTTTGGCACCGCCAGCGGCTCGGAAAACAGCGCCGCCGCCTGTTGCTGGAAAAAGAACGCGAACTGGAACAACAGCGCATCCGGGCTGCCAATGAAAAACTGCAATCTGATGTCATTGGAAAAAGTCAGGAACTGGCCAATTCTACCATGAACCTTGTGCGCAAAAACGAAACCCTGATGGAAATCAAAGAAGAGTTGGCACAAGCCAAATCCAATGCAGGCGGTACTTTTCCAACAGCCAATTACCGCAAATTGCAACGCCTGATCGAGGACAACCTTTCTTCTGAGCAGGACTGGAAGCTGTTTGAAACCAATTTTAATCAGGTGCATGAGGCTTTTTTCAACCGCCTGAAAGCGCAATTCCCGGAACTTACCCCCGGTGATCTGAAACTCGCCGCTTATCTGAAAATGAATTTATCCTCGAAAGAAATCGCTCCCCTCCTCAATATTTCCGTTCGTGGTGTAGAAAACAAACGCTACCGGCTGCGTCAGAAAGTGCATCTAGACAATGACGCCAACCTTACCGAGTTTATGATCCATTTCTGATTCATGGATTTATGGGCTGTTTTTCCGGATATTTTTCGGACAGTTCCTAAAAAATTTCCGAAAAAACAGGGCTGAATTTCCTGAAATACAATTCCATTATTTCATTATCCCTGTATTATCAGTGAATTATAAATTGAAAAATTGAATGCATGGGAAATCCTGTCTTTTGGCGCTATTTTTTCAATAGACAAGGCATTACCGGTTGCAACTGAGTTTGACTGAAACACTATTCAGAAACAAATTTCTAGATCATGGCAACTGCATTCATCTTTCTGGTTGTGGCTTTGGTCGCAATCGGGCTGGTAACAACAGTGGAGGGAAATGCAAAGCGCCGGTCTGAATACTATGAGGAAAGAAACAAAGAAGTTATTCCGTTTGATAAACGCAATTTGTTGCCTCGTGGCTACCAAGGCCGGGTTTTGGCTATGCCTGCCCACACTCAAGGAGTTTACGACGACGCGTATGCTGCCGCATACACCCAAGACAGAAGAAACAGGAAGTCAAATAGATCTGGCAACCAAAGACTTACAGCAACATTGCTGTTTTCAATGCTCATTATCATCACTCTGGCTTATGCTGCCATGCGCAAAAAAGAGCACACAGCATCGAGCCCATTCAACAAGGCGGAGCTTTACCTTAAATATTGAAATCTCATGTACTTAGGGAGGTCTGCGGTCTTTGTACCGCAGGCCTTTCATTTTGAACATGCTTTACACCGCCCCTGAGGAAGTTTATACTGAGATTGGCATATTTTTTGAGGCTTTTGTGGAACGAATATACGACTGTTACACGTAGAGAAACCACTCCTCCTTTGCTTCAGTTTTGCGTTAAGCATTTCAGCAAATTAAAAAAAAACAGACCACCAAAAGGCGGGCCCCTCCCGCGCCTTGCGGTAAGTTACCGACGATACTATCGAAACCGACGTTGGAGCAACACACAAAAGGTATGAGCGAACATACACACTTTTTTGAAAAAAAAATGAGTGGCCATGACAGCATCCAAGTATGTTTCAAGGCATCTCCCGCAAATTCCTAAGAAGGGGAAAAAAGAGATTCCTGCCTATCGGCTTCGTTTGGAAACGTACCTCAAAAACGAACTTACGAAGCTCAAAAAACTGCACGTTGGGTCGCCCGACGATGCCCATACCTTTTTATTGCTGGACCGCAAGATCGCAGATAAACCTGTACGGGCCTTTTTTGCAGGTGAAATATTCGCGTTTATCCGGCGATCTGCCCAACAGGAAGGTCTGTTGCTGCATACGGAAGACTCCCATCTCTTCAGGCAGGTGATTCCTTTCGTAACCGAAGTTGTCATTTCCATCCAGTATTTTCACAACCAGATACTGGACAGCAAAGCGGGGGTTACTTGCCGCAATAAAAAACAAATAGATCAAAACCTGCTTTCAGCTAACCTCCTCAAAGAATACCTCTACGAATACATCGAACAGGAAACTGCGCCGGAACACGCGGGGATCATCACCCGGTACGTACGTCGCATTTTTAAATATGTGGACGTCGGTCAGCAAACCGAAAAAAAATGGAATACTTACGAAAGCTTCGAACAGGGTTCTTACAAAAACAGGCAATTTCATCCGGAAATTGAAGCTTTTGCAAACCCGGAACGGGTGGCTCCCCTGCTGGAAACCCTGCGCAGGTTCTACCCCGAGCGCGGCGACTATGCAGATGCTTACCTGCAGCGCATTGCACTCACTTCGGCAGCTTTGTTCGTACTTAATGCCGAAATGATCCTGGAATTGAGCGGATATACAGGCAACGCCCGGCAACCCATACTGGAGTTTGCCTGGTTTTATGGCATGATGCAACAAGTCATCAACGACAATGCCGATGTGGTGCCTTCCCGGTTCAACCACGAAACAACTGAAAAAACTGCCAGTGACGCCTTCAGCGATGCCCGCAACCACAATGTAACGCTGCCTTTGTTCCTGCATCTGGAAAACATGCGCCATGTACCGGAAAACTATGAACCTGACCTGGTTAAATCCATCCTGCAACGCCCTTTCCATGTAACGCTGACCAACCGCGAAGAAGAACGGATGTTTCTGGAATTGAGGACTTCCGGTGCCCTTTACCTGTCGATTGATATTGGCAAATATTTCGCAGCCATGGCGCAAAATTGTTTAACCGATGCTGCTTTGTCCGATTGTCAAAGCCTCTTGTCGCTGTGCGAAGTAGCAGACTGGAACCGATACATTTACGACTGTTACAACAAAAAGGATCCGCACAACAAACGACTGCGCAAACGCTATAAAGACAGCCCGCTTTACGCGGCCATGTCCGCACTGACCGGGCATGCCAAATCAGCAGCCGTGCAGCATCAAATGGTCAATCCTTGATGCGAAGGATTGCTTGGGAAGCAGAAAACCTTGCCCCAAAAACCCTAAAGAACAGGGCGCAACAAAATGCTTGCTTGCCGCAATGAATTTCCTTGAGCACAACCGTTTGCAATCCAGCCAATTTCGCTAATTTTGAGCACGGCAACACGCCGGTAGCATTGGGAAACACAAAAAAATAGCGGATCATGCCGGAAATTAAACTCAGGGAAATTGTATCCTTTGCGAACCAGGAGGAATTTCATGACCTGTTACTTGACCGCCTGCACGGGGCCATCCACCGGGTGCTCGACATTGATGAAGGCGACTACACCATGTTCATGGTAACGATTCCAAGGGGGCAGGACGTAGAAATCAACCCCTATTTGCAACAGGAACAGCTCATCTATGGGGGCGTGGACGCCCAGCGGCGACTGCTCGAAGCCGGCGTTGTCCTCAAAAACACGGCAGCCAGCTGGGATTACCTCAAATACGAAGAGTTCTACACCGAAGAGACTTACCTGACCCGCAATACATTCAATGAATTGGAAGCGGGGCAATATTCCATTGAAGACATTCCCGTGAAGTTTTCCGGCGACTTGTACGATTATTTTGCCGACCAGCGGGCTTCCCCGCCCGAAAACCCTCAGGCACCTGCCAACCTGAAAGAAGCGGAATACTGGATTCTGCGCGAACACTTTGATTTTAAGACGCGTTTGTCGGATAAATTCCTGTCGCTACCCCTGATTCAGTACCTCGAATTCGACGGGGTATTGCACTTTATTTACAAAAGAAAACATTCCAGAAAAGTCTTCCCGCAAGGGCTGAAAGACATTTCTGTGGTAAAAAAGCTGATCCGGGAATTCAACAACCTCTACGACGAAATTATCCTCGATTGGGACATTGAATCCGGCAACTTCCAGAAGCGCGAAATTGTGGATAACATCCTGCTGTACAGCAATGACCCCGCC
This sequence comes from Saprospiraceae bacterium, assembly GCA_013361075.1. Taxonomy (GTDB): domain Bacteria; phylum Bacteroidota; class Bacteroidia; order Chitinophagales; family Saprospiraceae; genus JABWAJ01. Next base: position 16,601 of record JABWAJ010000001.1, read on the forward strand.
TTTCAGGAACGCAAAAACAGAAACCCGATCCTCCGCGAATTGCGCTACCTCGAATACTACCAGAACCACTTCCACTACTACAAACGCCGCGTAGAATATGGCCGGCAGGTGCCCGCTCTTTTCTATGAGCGCTATCTGCTGCAGGCCATCGTTCACATCCTCATTGACTCGTATGCACATAACGTGAGCGCGCATAGCTTAGTGGCACTCAATTGGTATTTCCAGTTGCGCTCCGAATATTACGGTCACGATGTGCACCAGCGCGATGCCATCTGGAGCGCCTACAAGTCGAAGTTATTGTCGGCAGTAGATACTGGTACTGGCTGGCGGCGCGATATGGCTGACTGGATCGAAGACCAGATTTTTGAAAACAGGGTAAGTGATGATGAGAACCTGCACGATGTGGTGAGCCAACACCCGCTGGTACAGTACTCAGGGCGGTTGGACAAAGAAATCCATGTGTTGCTGAAGTTTATGCTCGAAAAGGGCGCTTTCTGGAGTGGGGTTACCCGTGACATCCATTTCGGCGGCAAAATCATTGGCCTGTACAGCCTGCTTTGGAACGATTTCATCAACAATCCACTCTACCTCGGCACCATTGCCCGCTCAGAAGGCATCGAACGCATCAACCTGAAAATTACCATTTTTGCCCCGGAAGGCCCAACTTCCTACACGCATGGCGCTTACCGCAATCCGAAGCACGTTCAGGTGGAAGGCATTCTGGCCACGGTGGATCTGCGCCGCATCCGCAGCAAAGACGCTTCGGTAAACGGCAACGGAGAAGCAGAATACCTGACCATGCCCGATGGAGAAAAATTGTTTTACGAAGACCACCCTTCGCTGAAAAACCGGAGCGTTTTTGTAGAACCGGGCCCCAACTACACCGCATTGAAAAAAGCGCTCAAAGCAGTGCGCATCTTTTTCCCGGGCGACCTCGTCGGCAAACACGCTTTCCTCACCATCCTGGAAAATGAGATTCGAAACGTCAAGCATTACAAGGGAGAGGCTTTGCGCCAAATGCACACAGAAGGACTGACGCTGAATATTTCTATTCAGGAAGCTTCGGTAAAGCCAGGTGCCCCAATCCATGAATTGTACAAAACCGGCATCTGGCTGGAAGCACCAACCGCGTTGAAAAAAGGACGCGACAGCGAAATGCCGCCCCTGATTACCCGAAAATTCAATGCCCTGCGCGGTGATGTCATGAACTCAACGGAAGGTGAATTTTTGCCGCGACTCGGGGGCAACTACCAGGATAAAATCTGCGCCGCCATGTTGTTCAACAACCGGTTTGCCAGTGTGCAAAAAGGAGATACGGGTACCAGCCGAAGCAAAAATGAAGATACTGACCGCGACCGCGCGTATTACCCGTGGCTTATTCCGGCCAGTTGCCCGTTGCCTGACTACAGCGGCGTACACGACGATATGGAATTGAGCCTGCGGGAAGCGCGCAGAATTTACGGGTATTTCGACCGCCGCAAAGCTGCGGAAATCGAACCTATGGCCAAAGCTTACCTTGAGGCATTTGAAGAAGCATATACCCAGGAAGTCGGCTACATCAAAAAATACTTTTACGTCTGGAAAGGAGAAAACCTTCACCGGCACCGGGAAACAACCGACCTGACCTGGGAAAACATCGGACGTTTTCGCTTTGTCTGCGTACCCGACAAATCGCCTAAAGCATTTGAAAGCGTTCGGCGGCAAGGTGTGGTCCGTATTCTGGAATCGAACGAAATCCGCCCGGAAGACAGCCTTACCCAAACCTACCACCGCTGGCTAAAAAAGTGGCTGGGCACTGAAAAACAGGTATTGCTGCTTCAAAAAGACAACAACATTGACGATGGTATGTTTGTCTTTAATCCATCCCCGGCAGAGGTGCTGCACTACTACAACATGCAGGAAACCATGGAATACCTGCAGGGCAACGGCCAGCCGGTGAAAACGACCCACCTGCGCTATGCCCACCGCGTGGATTCCGACACCGACCAGGAACGCATCAGCTACCGCAGCAATGGCATCCTGAAAACGTATTTTGTAGACCCCGCCTACCGCGCCGAAAAGGGGATTTCGCTGGGGCATATCCCCGCTGAACGCCAGGCAGAATTGTTCGAAACGCTGACGACCAAAGTATGCATGTTCGACAACCGCATCTGGCACCGCATCAAAGACCTGGGCCGTACCGATATTTACCGCGACATGATGCACTTAGTTGTGCACAAAGAAGAAACACCGGGGCAGGCCGGCATGGAAGGCTTCCAGAACCTCTGGGAATACGAAAAGCAACACGCCATCAAGGAATGCCATTTTCTGGTGCTGCACCTGTCTTACATCGAACGTATCCTGGAAGAAAAATACGCTGGCCACCCCGCTTACACCGAAGGCGGCAACATTCAGCTTTTCCTTGAGCAGGAACTGCTGCCGGTGCTCACCGATCCGGAAACGGGCAAAATCCGCGACAATTTCATCCTCGTCATCACCACAGGCCGCGGCCGCATCAGCTGGTGGAAAGAAATTGAGCAGAAATACCCGCACTATACGTCGTTCATCATGTTCCGGACAGTGGAATCGCTGATTTCGAGTATTGAAAATGCAGTGGGGATGAAGGATGATATTGAGTTGAAGTTTCGGTTGGTGAAGGTGTTGTTTGGGGCGTAGTGTAAGGGTGGAACCCTTTTAATAGTAGACGCGAGGCCGGAGCCTCGGCGCCAGCGGACCTTTACGCGAGTGAGTTTTATCGCTTAATTCAGGTAAATCTTACAAAATGGACAAAGAGCAATTGTTCGGCGATGCTTATCAGCCGGCAGAGATCGCGAAGCGGGTGCAAAACATGGGGGTAGCCAAAGCCCGGGCCGACGCGTTAACCCTATTGGTACTGGCCGTGCTGGCAGGTGCTTTCATTTCACTGGGCGCTCTTTTCTACACCTTTGTGGTCACCAACAGCAGCCTGGGATTCGGGTTGACGCGGTTGGCAGGCGGCCTGGCATTTTGCCTGGGATTGATTCTGGTCGTGATTGGCGGCGCTAAGTTATTTACAGGCAATAACCTTCTTGCCATGGCCTGGGCAGGCAAACTCATTTCTACAAAAGACGTGCTGCGCAACTGGAGCCTGGTCTATTTTGGAAATGTCGCGGGTTGCCTCGGTACGGTGGCGCTGGTTTTGTGGGCTGACATAGGCAGCATGGCCGGTGGTGCTGTTGGGGAAACCCTGCTGCAAATTGCGCAGACCAAAGCAGGGCTTTCCTTCGAAGCAGCCTTTACCAGGGGGATTTTGTGCAATACGCTGGTATGTCTGGCCGTCTGGCTTGCCATGGGAGGACACAGCGTAACCGATAAAATTCTTGCCATCCTTTTTCCGATTACCGGCTTCGTCACCATGGGGTTTGAACACTCCATTGCCAACTGGTTTTTTCTGCCCATCGGGTTAGCCATGCAAACGCCTGATGCCACGATGCTGCCCGGCCTGGTCAACAACCTTATTGCCGTGAGTCTGGGCAATATTGTGGGGGGCACTTTATTGGTAGCAGGGGTGTATTGGGCTGCTTACCTCAGGGGAGGCATGCCGGAGTAAATATACTGCAATACAGCGATCGCGCCAACCAGTTGATTGTGGTGGTGGATGACCTTGAAAAAGGAATGGCGATAAACGCCGGGCAGTTATCCATCGTTTCGGATACAACCTCATTGACAAGGTAGTGAATGCCGAAGTCTGCATCCTGGCGATTATACATGGGAGTAGAAATCCTCAGAGTTGGCGGGATAGATAAAATAATGGGCACGAGGCGGAGCTTCGGCCAACGGGGAATACTTGTGGAGCCTGATCCCAACCCCGGCACAAAAACAGCAATGCCATGATTCAAACCATCAGAACCGATTCCAGTCACCCGGATTTTGTCGGGCTTGTAAAATATTTAGACGCGGATTTAGCCGAACGGGACGGGGCCGACAATGCTTTTTATGCGCAGTTTAATAAAATTGACAACATTAAATACGCCGTTGTTGCATACGAAGACGGTCAGCCCGTGGGTTGTGGTGCCATTAAGGAATACGCCCCCAATGCAATGGAAGTCAAGCGCATGTACACCCTGCCAGCCGTCAGGGGCAAAGGAGTTGCCACCCGGATCCTGACGGAACTGGAAACCTGGGCGGCGGAATTATCTGCTGAAAAATGCGTACTCGAAACCGGCAAAAAACAGCCGGAAGCCATCGAACTCTACAAAAAGAACGGATACCGGATCATTCCAAACTATGGCCAGTACATCGGCATTGACAACAGTGTTTGCTTTGAAAAAGTAGTCTCCGGCCATACAGGATGAGGGACACAATACAGCGACCATCCGTGCGTTTTGCTTTTCAATTCAAAGAAAACACCCACCATGATCGAAAAACTAAAAGCCTCGGGCCGATTGGAGATCACCCTGCTACTGATTGTCATGTCTCTGTTCTGTTTCGGGATTTCCATGACCCGCTACGTCCTTACCGACACCCGGGTTTTTCTATTTTTAAACTGGAACCTTTTTCTGGCTTTTATCCCCTGGGTGATCAGTTCCGCCATTCTCATACGGGGGTTGAACCACAAAGCCATCCTGGCGCTGCTCATCGCTGCCTGGCTGCTGTTTTTTCCGAATTCGCCGTACATTCTGACCGATTTATTCCACCTGAGGGCGCGCAATTCTGCCCCCATCTGGTTTGACCTGGTGGTGATCCTGTCGTTTGCGTGGACGGGCCTGGTATACGGTTTCGTCAGCCTGATGGACATCGAAAAATTACTCAAAAAGTACATCAGCAGCCGCCTGATTACCACCCTGACGATTTTGTTCCTGTTTTTGGCCAGTTTTGGCATTTATTTAGGCCGCTACCTGCGCTGGAACAGCTGGGACATCCTCAATAATCCGTTCGGATTGTTCAACGACATCTTCGACCGTGTCGTCAATCCCTTTGATCACCCGGCTACCTGGGGAATGACGATTTTGATGGGCGTACTGCTGAACATGATGTATTTTTCGATTAAGGTAATTCGGGGTAGTGGGGGTGGATGAATGCAGGGTGAATAATGGTCATAAGGCGAAGCCTCGGCGCTACCAGGCATGGAAAAGATTATAGGGTATTAGATGAATATCACTATTTTTGATTTTACAATCTTTTTAATAAATTTAAAATATTATAACCAATTATGGGTAAAAAGAAAAATGGAAAAACAGAATTTGTAAAGTGGTTTGGACCTGTTCTTGATGCATTGAGAGACTTAGGAGGTTCAGCTAAGCCGAGGGAAATTACTCAACGAATAGGTCTTCATTTAAATATCCCAGATGAAATTTTGAATGAGCGGTATGAGAAATCAGGAGTTCTAAAATTTCAAAACCAAGTGGCCTGGGCAAGACAATATTTAGTTTGGGAGGAATTACTTGAATCTTCAAAGCATGGTATTTGGACATTAACAAATAAAGGCTGGCAGACCAACCTTAGTGAAAACCAGGCACATGAAATTTTTATAAAATGGGTGAAAATTTTTCAAGAATTAAGAGAAAAAAAGAATATTGGGAGTGTTGAAACGGAAGCCCAAAAAATTATTCAGACACAAGAACAAACAGAACCTGAAAATACACAGGTAAGTATTAGACCTACTTTAATTGACGTTTTACAGACAGTATCAGCAACAGGCTTTGAATATTTATGTGGTAGGCTTTTGAGAGAGTATGATTTTGAGAATGTTGAAATAACACAGCGCTCACATGACGGAGGGATTGATGGATATGCAACACTTAAAATAAATCCATTTGTAAGTCTTAGCGTTTTTTTTCAATGTAAACGTTATAAAGGAACAGTTCCGACAGAAAAAGTTCAAGCTTTTATTGGTGTTATGGAGACGAATAAACGAAGCGTTGAAAAAGGGCTTTTGATAACTACAGGCACATTTGCGAAAGCTGCTTATGAAATAGAAAAGTCGAACATAAAATTGGAACTAATTGATGGAGAAAAGCTTGTTGAAATGTTCGAAAAAGTTGAACTCGGCGTGAATCCCAAAGTAATTTATGAACCAGATTTAACCTTTTTTGAACAATACCGAGATAAATCAAAGAAAGAGGGCTAAGATTTGGAGTTATTCTCCTGCCAAAAGAAGCACCTCCTTTCTCAAAGCCTCACTCATCCAAAACCCTGCAAGTTTTTCAAGGTCGGTAAGAATGGAAGCAATTTCAGGAATCAATCCTTCTGATTTCGTTTTTAACAAAACTCCAAGCACCCCAATTGTCTTGAGTCCCATAGAATTCGCGATTTTCCAACCACGCCGTTCGTCAATGAGAATAAAGTCGGCTTTCATTTCCATTGCCAACACGATGGCTTCACTTTCTCCCGGATCCAGTTGTTGAGATAACTCAGATACGGCAATTATATCTTCAGCAGATTTTACTGTTATCCAAGCCTGATTGTTAATTGGTGAAATATCATAACCAAATTCGGCGAGTTTCGATAGTTCGTTAAGAACAGCGCCTGGCAAAATAATGTTACCAAAGAGTTTTTGCAGCAAATCTAATTTGCCAATAACGAACAAACTGGAAACGGGGGAAGCATCACTTACAACAACCATCTATGAAGCAAGATTTAAATGCTTAACATCCTCTCGCAGCTCCTCCACTCCATAATGAACAGCAATCTTCCGTTTGCCAAGCTCTTTTTGAAAAATCAATTGCGGAACCCCGGCCAAAGCAGCGGCTTGTCCGAGTGTCAATACCTCTTCTTTGAATAAGGCAATGGCAATCAGCATTTTGATTTCCTGCTCTGTCGTTTGTGCTTTCAGCAGGGTAGAATCATCGAGTTCAATTGTCATAGTACCTGAATTTCTTGCAATTTACACCATTTTACTCATCCCCGCAAATCCAAAATCCGCTTCAACTTCCCGCCTTCGCTCCTTGGAATGTCGCCCACTGCATGAAGCGTTACCCGCATCGAAATGCCGATATTGTCTTTGATTTTGCGCTGTAAATGTGTGGCTATGTGCTGCTGTTCCAGCATCTGTTGGTGAAGTTCTGAAATTTCCACCCGTACCTCTACCTCATCCAGTGTACCGGAGCGGGTCACCACCAACTGGTAATGCGCCGACAATTCCGGAATGTCGCTGATGAGCGCCTCCACCTGGGTATGAAACAGGTTGACACCCCGGATGATGAGCATGTCGTCGGCCCGCCCCGTGATCGCCGACATCTTGATGTGCGTGCGTTTGCCGCCCCGGTCGTAGTGCAGGCTGCAAATGTCGTTGGTCCAGTAGCGCAGCAGGGGCATGGCTTCTTTGGTGAGGGTCGTAAAAACCAGCACCCCTTCCCTACCCTCCGGCAGCGGTTCCCCCGTATTTTTGTCAACTACCTCCGGGAAAAAATGGTCTTCCCAGACATAACTACCGCTCCCGCGCTCGTCCACATCTTCCTGCGACACGCCGGGACCAATGATTTCGCTCAGTCCGTAAATGTTGGTGGCACTGACGCTCAACCCCTGTTCCACATAAGCCCGCATGGTTTCCGTCCAAGGCTCGGCACCCAGCACCGCATAACGCAGGCTGAATTCAGCGAGGTCAATCCCGCGTTTGTTTACTTCTTCTGCCAGTGTCTGGGCATAAGAGGGCGTGCAACAGATCATCTCTGCCCCAAAATCCCGGAGGAGCAGCAATTGGCGGTCGGTCATGCCGCCGGAGACCGGCACCACCGTCATGCCAAGTTTTTCGCCACCGTAGTGCAGGCCGAGGCCGCCGGTAAACAGGCCATATCCATAAGCATTGTGCAGGATCATGCCCGGTTTTCCGCCCGCTGCAGCCAGCGACCGCGCCACTACTTCCGAAAACAGGTCAATGTCTGCCGGTGTGTAACCAACTACGGTAGGTTTTCCGGTGGTGCCGCTGCTTGCATGGATGCGCACAAGCTCCGTGCGCGGAGTAGCCAGCAAGCCAAAGGGGTAATTGTCGCGAAGGTCGTTTTTAGTAGTAAACGGGAGCCTGCGGAGGTCTTCGACCGTCCGGATATCTGTTGGTGCCAGGCCAGCTGCATCGAATTTATGGCGGTACCACGGCACTTGCCGGTAAACCCGTTGGACCAGATTCCGGAGGCGTTCGTTTTGTAAGGCCCGGAGCCGGGGCAATGGCATTGTTTCTATGGTAGGATTGAAAAGCATACTGGTGTTTTATGGCTGAAAACAAATCCGGGTTTACAGTTGGAAGCAGGTGGTTGAGCAGGCAGGGATTTATCAAAAATCCCCATTATGCAGCTGATATCACAACTATCCGGAAAAAAAGGATCGTATATTTGATCCATACTTGGCGCTTTGCCATGCGCGGTATAAAATTAAACAAAGACTGGTTATTTCAAAAAACGCCTCCTTATGTCGCCGGAAAAAAACAAGCCTGACAATATTGATGCCTATATCGCTGGTTTCTCCGAAGAAATTCAGCAGGCTTTGCAGGCACTCCGGGCAACCATCCGCGCCGCTGCCCCTGAAGCTACAGAAGCCATCAGCTATCAAATCCCAACATTCAAGCTGAACGGTAAAAACCTTGTTCATTTCGCAGCATTCAAACACCACATCGGGTTTTATCCGGCACCACGGGGCATTGAAGCCTTTAAAGAAGCCTTGTCGGTTTATGACGGAGCAAAAGGTACGGTTAAGTTTCCTTTGAATCAATCCCTGCCCCTGGACCTTGTTGCTGAAATTGTAGGATTCCGGGTCAGGGAGACTCTGGAAGCAGCAACAAAAGGGAAGAAGAAGCCCGCAGCAGACTCCTTTTTTGCCGCACTGTCAGCCCCGGCAAGGCGGGCACTGGAAAACAAAGGCATTCAAACACCCCGGCAGTTGGCTCAGCATAGCGAAGCCGAAATTTTAACGCTTCATGGCATGGGGCCGGGTTCGATGCCGAAGCTTCGGGAGTTACTCTCCGCAAATGGCCTGGCTTTTAAAACCAGCTAAAAATCAATTATTTACCACAAAATCAATGCCATGTTTAAAGCCAACCTCATCAATAGCCCCCAGTATTACAAAGTTCGTCGCTTTGCATTGATCATGTTTTTGTATCCGGGTGCACTCGTGGTCGTGGTCGTCGGTCAGTTGCCGTGGTATTGGGCGGTTCCGGTTTTCCTGCTGGCCATGGGGATAGATTTGTGGAAAATAAAGGTCAATAAACAAGCAAAAGCACTTTCGACCGGCCACCGGATTGAAATCAGCGACGAAGCCATCCGTATCCTCAGCGATTCCGGTGAAGTGGTAGAGGCCTTAAATGTAGCCGACGCGTCGGGCATTTTGGTCAAAGACGCTTATGGAATACCCGGCGATACCTTTTCGGGCTTTTTTAAAGAAGTGCAGGGCAAAACGCTTCAAAATTTCATTGTTTATCAGGCCGGCACCCAAAAGGTGCGCTACGACTTTGTCATTGAATCCAATTACATGATTGAACAATTGAAAAAAATAATCCAAAACTGGCAGGAAAAGGGCATTGTTGTCGGAATGGCGGAACGGGGTTGATTTTTTTGCAGCCCCTTTAAGGGATGGGCGTTATGCGATTTTGGCAAAAATGTTCTCCGCCGTAAGTTGTATAGTTGCCAATTTGCATTGTTTTGGAATGGGCATTGAATATAGAAATATCCTCCACACCGCCTGGTTTCAGGCACACCCTTTAAGATGACTAATGACACCAACTTTTTTTAAAAATCAGGCTGAATTCAGGGCATGGCTGGCTGAAAACTACCAAAAAGAAAAAGAAATATTGGTTGGTTTTTACAAAACGGGCAGTGGAAAGCTGAACATGACCTGGTCACAATCGGTAGATGAAGCGCTTTGCTTTGGTTGGATCGACGGGATTCGGAGGTCAATTGACAAAGACAGCTATTGCATCCGCTTTACGCCCCGAAAAGCCAACAGCATCTGGAGCGTGGTGAACATACAGAAAGTCGAAGCATTGACGAAAAGTGGGTTGATGCAACCGGCAGGACTGGAAGCGTTTAGTCGCCGGGTAGCTGAAAAATCCGGAATTTATAGCTTTGAAGAGGGGGCAAAAAGTTTGGAAGACCACCTGGAACAACAATTTAAAGCCAACGAAGCAGCCTGGCAATTTTTTACCACCCAGGCACCTTCGTATCAGAAAAACATCGTGCACTGGATTATGGCCGCCAAACAGGAAGCGACAAAACTTGCCCGCCTTGACAAAACGATTGCAGCAAGTGAGCAAAAAAAACGGCTTTAGAGCTTTTTCGGGAATTCATCAACGGGCACCAAGCAATACTTTCTGAAATGAAACCTTTAGTCAACCAAACCTATCTGCTCCAAAAATTTCCGGGCAAAGGCGGATGGGTATACGCAGCCATTCCGGAAGTACTACAAAATAAAAACAACCCGTTTGGCTGGGTAAAAGTAAAAGGAAGCATCGACGGCTACGAATTCAGGCAATACAAGCTGATGCCGATGGGGAACGGGCAATTGTTCCTGCCGGTGAAAGCGGAAATCCGAAAAAAAATCGGCAAGCAGGAGGGTGATTTTGTGACCGTGGTGCTGTACGCTGACGATTCAGCCCTGGAAATCCCGGAAGACATCCTGGCTTGTTTTGAAAATGAGCCCCCGGCAATTTACCAAAGGTTTATTTCCCTGACAGAAGGCGAGCAAAAAGCTTACCTGGACTGGATTTACAGCGCAAAAACAGCCACAACACAAGCAGACCGGATTGTCCGAATGATGGAACAGCTTCAGGAAAATTTATAATTTAACCGGGTTTCCCTGTTGGTTTTTCCAACTGGCCTGAGCAAAACAGAGCATATGAAGTACGGGTATTGCCTCCTTATTGGTTTGTTGTTGTCTTCTTCGGCCATTGCCCAGTCTGACAGCCTGCCCCATATCCTCGTCCTTGGTGTGGCTCAGGATGGTGGCTACCCGCATATTGGATGCAGAAGGCCCTGTTGCGAAGCAACCCGGGAGCAACCCGCCAACCGGCAAAATGTGGTATCGCTGGCTTTGGTCAGTCCCGGAGAACGCAAGTGGTGGCTGTTTGAAGCCACACCCGACCTCAGCGACCAGCTCCACCTGTTTGCCACGCTTACAAAGGGGCAGTACAATTACCTGCCCGACGGGATTTTCCTGACCCACGCGCACATTGGGCACTATACCGGGCTGATGGAACTGGGGCGGGAAGCAATGAACACCAGCCATGTTCCGGTTTACGCCTTACCCAAAATGAAGGCTTTTTTAACTAACAACGGGCCCTGGAGCCAATTGGTCCGTCTGCAAAACATAGACCTTCTGGAATTAACCGCCGATTCTGTCTTCCGGTGTTCCGGGGTCGTTCAGGTACAGCCGTTTTTGGTGCCGCACCGCGATGAATATTCGGAAACAGCAGGTTTTCGCATTGTCACCTCAGCAAAAAAATACCTCTTCATTCCGGACATTGACAAGTGGGCTAAGTATGAGAAAAGCATTGTTCAAGTAGTAAAAAATGTGGATATTGCTTTTTTGGACGCTACGTTTTACACAGCCGGTGAACTGCCGTTCCGCAACATCGCAGAAGTGCCACACCCCTTTGTGTCGGAAACGATGACCTTGTTTGGACAGGAAGCATTAAGCGAACGCCGGAAAGTCTGTTTCATTCATTTTAACCATACCAACCCACTGATGTGGGACCCGGTAGTACGCACAGAAGTGGAGGAAAAAGGATTTTCGGTAGCGGTGCAGGGGAGCAGATGGTAAGACATTCCATAGTACAAGCCCATACAGGCATCAACTTTATCAACAATGGAGACAAGCATCCGGCCAGAACAACCTTCCGATATTCCGGCCATCCACGAAGTCAACCATTTGGCCTTTGGGCAAGCCGAAGAAGCCGTCCTGGTTGACAACCTGCGCAACAGTGATGCCTTCATTCCCGGCTTGTCGCTGGTGGCAGTAAAGGAAGGGCAAATTGTAGGGCATATCCTGTTTACAAAAATCAAAATTAAAGACGATCAGGGGAATGCATACAACAGCCTGGCGCTTGCACCCATGGCGGTCAGGCCCGAATTCCAGAACAAGGGAATCGGCGGACAATTGATCCGCTCCGGATTGGATCAGGCCAAAGCCCTTGGTCATGCTTCTGTGATTGTTTTGGGGCACGAGCATTATTATCCCCGGTTTGGCTTTGTTCCGGCAGAAAAATGGAACATCCGGGCACCTTTTGAGGTCCCGTCCGCTGCTTTTATGGGGATTGAACTTCAGGAAGATGCCCTCGGAAATGTGCGTGGAATTGTTGAATATGACAAAGCGTTTGAAGGCGTTTGAGAGACCCAGTACTCATAATCTTCCGATTGAGCCGGCAGGGAAAAGCAGACAAAGGAAAAAAGGAAAAAAAAGAGGGCCTTCATAATGTCGGGTATTTACGCAGATAAAGTCTTCACAAATTAAGTTTTTTTGCAAAAAAAAACCGAACTTTATTCGTGCCAAAGGGCGCATATTGTCGCCTTTTGAACAGATTATGAAACGGCTTTTAACGATTGTTGCCGCCGTGCTTTTGCTCTTCAACGGGATTGGTGCCTTGTATGGTGGCTGGAGTTTAATGACATACCCCGACGGAAGTAATTTGCAACTACCTTTAGCCTGGCTGGAACACACTCCATTTTCTGATTTTTTAATCCCCGGAATTGTCCTTTTTATTGCCAATGGTTTGTGCAGTATTTTTGTTTTTTCGGCGCTTTTATTTTCCTACAACAAAACTGCTTTGCTGGTAATGGCCCAGGGCATCATCCTGATGGGGTGGATTGTTGTGCAGGTTTTACTGGTGCAGAAATATCATCCGCTTCAGTTACTTCTGGGAATTGTTGGTTTTTTGCTTTTTGTGACGGGGTGGGCGATGCGTAGAATCAATCAGAATAAGGAGGAGGGAAAATAATTCACTGATGTTGTTCAAAGAGGCAAATAGCAAAGTTGAATTTTGTTTCGGGGCGTTCAGCGGTTTTTGGGGTTAAAGGCTTGTTCGGAAATCCATCAATTGACTTTGCTGAATCTTCAATTTGACTACAGCTGGCCAGCAGGCATTCGTTTGAAAAATATTTCAAATGTATTATTGTATTTAACAACAATTAATTGAGTTATTTTATTTATTATTTTTAAATTTTATTTAAAAAAATTTTGGGAATAAATATTTTTGAACCTACTTTTGAGAATTCCTATCAACGAATCAGCAAAACTGTCCTGGTTTGAGGTGATTTCGTTTCAATATTTTTTTAAACACTCAACAAACACAATTTCATATAAACAAGCACTCGGCAAACACACCAAAGCCGATTTTTTCATTTAAACCATGCTTTCATATGAAACGAGTGTTTTTATTGTTGTCCCTTATGATTGGGTTCCTCTGCGGAGCTCAGGCAAATTCTACAATTGATTTTTGCGCAACGCCTGCGATGACAGGCAACACCTACTGTACCGGAGGAGAAGACTGTTCAGATTGCCTGGCAGACGAAGGCACTTTTCAGTGGATGCAATTTGGCCCGTGCTATCAGTATGGGTTTCGGCTTTCAGAGATTCCCACTTTAGGATGTTCGGGTTACTACTTAAATTACGTTTGGACAATTAATGGGCTTCCTGCGCCTGCCGGATTTTCTCCAACTTCGCGTTTGATTAATTTTACAGCCAATGGTACTTATACAGTATGCATTACCATACAAATAATACCAACGGGTAGTACAGAGCCTTGTCATTCCTACGATTTTTGCCAAACTGTAGAAATTAATTGTTTCCCTTGCGATTTACTGGATTGTGACAGCGTCATCATTACGAAAATAGACTCCAATCACGTCACTTTTACCATTCCTCCAACAGATTGTGAAACCTGCGAGAATCCGTATTATACCATTTCCTGGAAAAGAAAGGTAGATGATACCTGGAATGGAGGCGGATATTCGATTGTTGGCAATGAGGTTGACCTTTATTTCCTGGAGCCCTGTACGGAATATGAAATCCGTATTGAAATGAGCTGCGATGGCGAAGAAGGAGACATCATCACTTCCTGTATTTTTGAATTTATGACAACAGGATGCGATAATGGGTGCCAGACCTGGCTTGACTGCAAATTTGTCGATACCGTTTACGTCCTCGATGATTTCATGGCGTTTGAATTCCAACCCATCGAAAAGTGTCCGAACTGCCCAAATCCTTATTATAATATCGGGTGGCGGGAATACTTGTCTGGCGATCCGTGGAATTATGGCGGTACTACTGTAGCACCTACTTTTGGAACCGGTACGATTTTTAGCCTTGATCCCTGCACAAGTTATGAGTTCATTATTGAGTTAAAATGCCCGGATACCACCATTACGGATTATGAATGGCTTACTCCTACTGTTGCAGAATGTATTTTCAGTTACTTTACCACCGACTGTGTATTGCCCTTTGCAGCACCGGATCTGCCGGCTGCTCCCGCATCTTTTACCCGGATGATGGCTTTCCCGAACCCGGCTGTAGGCGAAGTAAATCTGCTCATCCTAAGCGATAAACAGGCAGAAGGGATGGTCCATATTTACAACAGCACGGGTGCTCTGGTGAAACAACTCAGCGCACAGACCAATATGACGCTGGAGGTGAGTCTGGAAAACCTGGCGCCCGGCGTTTACCATTATTCGTTCACCGGAGAGACCGATGCCAATATTCGCATGGCTGGCAAGTTTTCCATCATGAAATAAAAAGCACAATCCCCCTTCGTGGATCAATTGTCATTCATTTTTTATATGCAGCTGGCTGTGAAAGTCAGCTGCATATTTTTTTGGCGTTAATAATGCCAGGCTTTGGCGGCGGTTCGTGATTATTCGTGCTGTGATTATCGCGATTTTTCCCAAATTGCAGACGGATAAAACAGATGTTAAGGACACACTAACTACCATGAAAAAAATTCTGATTGTATGTTCCCTTTTCTCCTGTCTCCGGGTTTTTGGGCAGGATGCACCGTATTCAACAGCTCAACTGAAGGCAGACCTTGAATTCCTGCATGCTGCCCTGAAAAAAAGCCATCCGGGGCTGTATTCCTATTCCACCAAAGAAGAAATAGATGCCCAGTTTAACAGTTTAGCCGCACAACTGCCAGCAACGATGAGCGGCCTGGAATTTTATGAATACCTCACCCCGCTTTGCGCAAAAATCAAGGATGGGCATACGCTGTTTAATCCGGCCGAAACGGTGACTGCTTACCACAATGAAAATTCCCGTTTTTTCCCATTTAAAATACACTGGGACGGCATAAAAATGTTTGTTGCTTTGAATTATGCTGCAACTGATGAAATTGACAACGGAGCCGAAATTGTAGCCATCAATGAAACGCCTGCGTTTGAAATCATAGAATACTGCCTGCTTCGGATGATGCGGGACGGAGAAAGCCCGGCTTACCCCATTTGGGTGCTCAACAACTGGTTCAATGAATATTACAGCTATTTTTACGGGCATCCAACCGAATTTGCCATCCATTACCGCCTGGGGAAAGGCCCGATACAAACCAAAACCATTCAGGCTCTATCCAAAAAGAGCATTTTTGAAAACCGGTCAAAACGCTACCCTGACCAGGCATTCAGCCGTACTGCTGATCAAAAGGAAGGCAATGGCTTAGTTTTAAAAATTGACCGGGAATTAAAATATGCCATCCTGACCATCAAAGACTTTGACAACACCATTCTCGAGGAAACGTACAAACAGCCTTTCAAAAAGACCATAGAGCAGTATTTTTCACAAATAGAAGCCGGGGGTGTTACAAAACTAATTCTGGATCTCCGCAACAATCAGGGCGGAGACGTTGAAAACGGGCGCCTCCTGTTGTCGTGGCTGATGAATGTACCTTTTCAACTCGTGGCAGGCTACGCGAAAGTCAATGAACCCGGGGAAACTACGGAAGCAAAGCGCAATAAACCCTGCAAAGGGCCTGAAATGGGCGTTTTTCAGCCAAAATCACGTGCTTTTAAGGGGGAATTGTACGTATTGATCAACGGCGGAAGTTTTTCCAATTCCGGAATGGTCGGTGCTGCACTGCAATTTTATAAGCGAGGCCTTCTGATTGGCGAAGAAACGGGTGGAAATCAACACCTTCTTTGCGGCAATGAAGAAATCTTACTCCTCCCCAATACCCGGATCAGTGTTGCCATTCCAACCCTTCAATACCAAATCAGGAAAGCAGATAAACTTAGCGGACACGGGGTCATCCCCGACATTGTCATCAAACCATCCATCCGGGAACTGATAAAAGGCGGGGATGAAATATTGAATCATGCGCTGAAACTCGTTTCCTTTGGGAAATAAACCAGGCCAGGCAACCATTGCGCCTCTGAAAAAAATGAGCATACCGGAATGAACCAATACGAAGTACTCAGACAAAATCACCTGAACGATTACCTCCAATTGACCCGAAAGTACAACCTGCTGAGCGCTGTCAGGCTGGCGGTGGTATTGGGCAGCATCGTTGGATTCTATGATTATTTCCAGGCAGACCGCTTTGCATCGCTCTGGATTGCACTGTTTCTGGCGGCATTGTTTTTGGTGTTGATCAAAATCCACGATAAAATCTCCTGGAATCGAAAGGTAAAAAAAACGCTGGTCGGGATCAATGAAGACGAATTGGCTTACCTCAGCCACACGGCGATCCCGTTTGAAGACGGTACGGACAAGATCGATCCTGCGCATGCTTATGCTTACGATCTGGATATTTTTGGAAAAAATTCACTTTTTCAGCACCTGAACAGAACGGCAACCTGGATTGGCAAAACCAAACTTGCGGAGTTGCTGCTTTCGCTACTGCCCAATACCGCCATCCACGCCAACCAGGCCGCAGTAAAGGAACTCGCCGAAAAAATCAATTGGAGGCAGGATGTGCTGGCGCTTGGGAAGTTGATCAGTGACAGTCGGGAAGCATATGATAAGTTAGTGGATTGGTCAAAGAACCAGGGGAAGGAAATGGCGCATATTTGGGTGTTGGCCATGTATGTGTCACCGATGGTTTTAATCGGGGCGTTCATCGGTTTTATTGCGACCAAAAATACGGCATTTGGAGATACTGCAGTGGTTTTGTTCCTGTTAAACCTGGGTATCCTGATTGTGTTAAACAAACAAATCCGGCTCGAAATCGTGAATCTGGACAAAGTTTCTGAAATCATCCGGATGTATGGTTTGATCCTTGAAAAAATCGGGCAGGAAAATTTTGAAGCAGATCGCCTGAATGCACTAAAAAACAAACTTCAGGACGGGACCGGAACAGCCAGTGTGCAAATCAAAAAGCTGTCAGCCTTATTTGCAAACTTAGACAGCATTCAGAATGGGCTGGCTGCTATTCTGTTTAACGGGGTGTTTTTATACCATGCGCATGTGCTTCGGAGGCTTCTTCAATGGAAAAAAGCACATTCCGCACAAATTCCCGTCTGGCTGGATGTAATCGGCGAAATTGAAACGCTGAACAGCCTTGCTAATTTTTCCTGCAACAATCCGGCCTTTGCATTTCCGGAGTTAAACGACCGCTTTGAAATCGAGTTCCGGCGCCTTGGCCATCCGCTCCTCCCGCAGGAAAAAAGAGTTTGCAACGACGTGGATTTTAACGTCCATCCTTTCATGATCCTGACCGGCTCCAACATGTCGGGCAAAAGTACATTTTTGAGAACCTTAGGCATCAATATGATTCTTGCGGGCGCAGGTGCCCCGGTTTGTGCAACACAAGCCCGTGTTCATCCATTGAATGTGCTGGTTTCCATGCGGTTGTCTGATTCCCTCAGCGATAGTGAATCTTATTTTTTCGCAGAAGTAAAAAGACTGAAAGGGATCATGAACGCACTCGGGACCCGGAATTGCTTTGTTTTGCTGGACGAGATCCTGCGGGGAACGAACTCCGACGATAAGCGAAGCGGAACCCTTGGTGTTATTAAAAAAATGGTGGCACACCACGCCATTGGTGCCATTGCAACACATGACCTTGAAGTTTGCCTGATTGCCGATGACTACCCCGATACCCTCGTCAACCGATGTTTTGAAGTGGAAATTATTGACGATGAATTGGTCTTTGATTATACCTTGAGGGCAGGTATTTGCAAAAATAAAAGCGCTACTTTTCTGATGAAAAAGATGGAGATTATTTAAGGGTTTTCTGCTTTTACCGGGCTTCAGTGCGTATTTCTACGCGTTTTTATTTTACCGTATAAATGCGCAGGTTTTCAGAAGACAAGCATGTTATCTTTAATGTTGGTATCTGGTTTCATCATCTGCCTCCTTAACGGGGTTAAAGCTCAATTTGCGCAGGCTGCTGGAGGAATTGAAAAAATGGACGGCGTGCCCGCTCTGGTACAAGTGAAAATCCCGCTCAAAGATATTGCCCCAATTGTACCGATTAGTGACGACACCTTGGTTTTTTGTATTAACTAAACCCTCAACATCATGAGTACATTCAATTATTCTTTTTACGGAGAAGGCATCATGTATCCGCCTGACCTTGCCCCCAACATCAGTGCCATTCAGCAAGCTGGCTGGACCTCTGTCATCCTGAGCCTGTTTCACATTGACGCCAACGGCAACATCATTTACAACAACCCGATGATCATCCAAAATGGTACGTATGTGGGCGATCCGGCCTGGCCCGGTCAGGTTGCGCAGTTGAAAGGTGGCTCTGTGAATACCATTCTTGCTTCCATAGGAGGTTGGGACGTTTCTGATTTCAGCAACCTTAAGACCATTTACAACAACAACAACAATTCTTTCCAGGGCACGCTGCTGCAAAGTAATTTCCAGGTTTTTCGTACCACCTTCCCTGACATCAGCATCATTGATATGGATTGCGAAAACACCTACGACCAGGATTCTTTTGTCGCTTTCTGCGAAATGCTGATTGAAATCGGCTTTGGCATTACGTTTTGCCCGTATGATCTGGGTGAATTGGATTTCTGGACGGGCTCCTTAGCCGCCATCCAATCGAACTATCCTGGCGGGGTGAAATGGTGGAATTTACAGTGCTACGCCGGAGGCGGGGGCAATACTCAGGGGGTACTTCCTATTTGGCTGAATGCCATTAGAAAAGCCATTCCGGGCTTTAATACCGATGGCTATATCCAGGTCAGCGACTGGAGCCGGTTCTGGAACGTACCGGAATACGGCCCCCCATATTGGGATGGCGATTGCCCGCAAGCTGTACAAAACTGGATTTCCCAATTTAATGGAGACGCATCGGTTGGTGGTGCGTTCATCTGGAACCTCGATCAGATTCTGACTTACGAAAGTACAGAACAGCAGCATCCCGACCCGCAAAGTTGCGGCAATGTCGGGATGACAGATTATGTAAACGCGATGAAGGCCGCTTTGGGGAGTTCCTAATCTTCTAAAAATCCCTCCGGCGAAGCCGATTGTATGCCCCCGATCGAAAAAGGAATATTGAATCCGATAAACGAATAGGGAGTATCCAGGCCAAAATTCCAGCCCCAGCCTGCGCTGAGCAAATCCCGGAAGGCGGTTATCATGATGCCGGAACCAAATTCCGGGGTACCATCAAGGTTAAAATCCGGGGAAGAAAAGCCCAGACCAGCGCCAAAAGCAATGAAATCGTTGTAGAATTTGCTTTTGCGGCTGCCCCATTTCAGGATAATGCCGTAGGTGGGGCTGAACTGGAATTTGTTTTGCAGCGTAATGGCCGGGGTGGAAGCCCGGTTGTAAGGGTTGGCCAGGATGACCGAACCGCTCATTTTGACGTGTACGGCGATGCGCGACATGGTTACATAGCGGCGAAGGAGTACTTTTTGTTCAAAATTGCGGTTGCCCTCTTTTTTTCCGCGCTCCAATACGGCTTTGATCAGAATTTCATCGCCCGCCTTGCGTTCGCCGATGTATTTCAGTTCGATCAGCCCGCTGGCTGGTATGCTGCCTGCTGTGAGCCGCCGAACCTGATCTGAAAAGTCTTCATTGGCTAAGTAAGCTTTTTTGAATGGATCCAGAATGCTGCGGATCGTAGAAAACAGCCCTTTGATTTCAGCAATGTCCTGATTTACCGAAGTCACATAATTGTCATAAGCGCCGACCAGATTGTCCAGGTCTGCCGCACCTGGTGCTGTTCCTCCGTCAGCCAGGGCTACTCCTTTTTGCTCGTAAGTAGTCACAGCATCTTTAAAGCTGGAAAAGGAACGAACAATCAGTGCTGAAAAATCATCAAAAGTTTTGTCAATATTTTCGCTGCTGAGCAACGCTTGCGGAAAGTTGCCGGCAAGATTCTGGTAGGTTTCAGTGGCTAAGGTATAAAATTGATCCACTTTACTGAGACTCAGATCATTTTCAATCAGAATCCGGGCAGCAGGTTTGGTAGCACTTGACTGGTTCAGCTCAGCCAGCGTGGTGTTGAATACTTTTTTGAATTTTACTCTCGAAGTATCCGACGGAAACAAGTTCCCAACCCTGGATTTGATGAGTTGACGAAAAGAAAAAGTTGCATTGGAGGTATTAACCTGAAGGCTGTCATTGAGCATGCTGGTTTCGCTAAGTGCATTTTTCTCAGCCGCCGACAAAGGAGCGCTGAAACTCGAAATTTCACTGTAGGCATCTGGTGCGATGTCGTCAAAATTTTCCACATGCACCGGCCTGCCGCCACTTTTGTTTTTGATGAAGGCGCCCAGTCTGAAAAAAATCAGGAGCGAACTATCCGTTTGGCCGTCCACCTGGAGTTGTTCCATCAGGTTATTCCTCAAATCCTGAGCTTTTTCCTGCAAAAAATTAATGACAATGATGATGTAAGGCAGGCCGGAGGTTGCCAGCTGGTTTGCTACAATTGGACTGTTCGAAAGTTCTTCATACAATTCATCATCGAGCGTATTTTCAAGTTCTTCAAGAAACTCGTCAGATTGAGTCGCCAATTCCTTGTAGTCCTGCATGGTAGGCGTACCATTCCCCGAAAATTTTTCGTTGATGAGACCGATGATTTTGTTTTGATTCCGAAGCAGGGTATTGAATTCCTTCAATTTTTGCAGGCGACTATCGGATCCTGAAATTCCCTGAAACCGAAACATTTCGTCTTCCAGTGCAGCAAGATCAATTTTGATATGCACCATGCTGTTGATGTCTACTATAGCCGGCCCGGTTGAGGGCAGCGTATCCATGTATTTCCCGGAAGTGCTTTCCTCTATCAGCGTAAAAATGCTTGACGGGGTCAATTGTGCCCGACAGGGAGCGGCAGCGAGGAAGAAAAACAGGGCTACAACTGCGGTATAAAATGGCATGGATCTCATATATCGCGGGTATCAGGGATGAGGGAAATAGCAGCACTAAACGCGCGTTGCATTTGAAACATGCTGAGTGCTTTGCGTTTGTCAGTGGAATCTGGCGACAAAGAAGGATCTTTATAAATCAAATACGCCGCCTTG
>JABWAJ010000746.1 GCA_013361075.1 Saprospiraceae bacterium
GTTGCAAATGCTTCGCGAACCATGTCATAAAGCATGTTGAGGTACAGTTGGAAGTCTGCATTCCGTGCATCCTGAAAACCCAGAAAATGGGCTTCCAACTCCTGGCCATTGTACATAGCGGAGTTAAACCCTAGTAGTTCCCCATTCAGAAAATATCCCCAAATGCGGAAGCGATCTTTTAGTGCTGCTTTCAATCCACTGAAATACCGGGGATGCAACAGAACCATATTAAAATCGGCATGGCTTGCGACCGAACGATAGAGCGTGTGTAGCTGCTCATCCAGTTCAAGAATGGCATCAAGATTGAGCTCGCGGCGTTCAACGCCATCCAGTTTGCGGAAAGCCCGTCGGGCCCGAATCCGGTATTTGGAACTCATAGCCTCGAGATAGTCGTCGAACTTTTGCCATTCAGGGCGAAGTTTTAGCCGCATATTCGGCTGGAAAGGCACTTCATGGAACCCTTCCTCCCGAAGCTGCTCCGTAAATGGTGCGTGATGTGCTTCAAAGTCCTTTACCAAAGCAGCGCTGGCTTCAAACCCGGGAATGGCATTGCCACTACAAAGGATGGCTGCTGCAGATTCCAGCACCCGGGCACTTGTTGGTGCGTCGGCGTATTCGGGATTAAAGTAAAAAGCATGGTCGCCGGTGAGCAACATGTTGCCGCAAATGAGCATTGGAATATTGGTGGAGGCCGCAACCCGTTGTTTCAGCCATTGTGCTATATTTTTGCCTGGCGAGGCCAATCCTTGCAGGTGTTCTGCTCCATTGAAGGTCAGCAACTGGCAACAGGCAACACCGGCCGGATTGTTCTGGTAGTAGAAAATGGCATAAGCAACTTTCATCCCCCTGGGCGCGTATTCCTCCAGTGCCTGAAGGTAAGTCCTCGATAAAAAAAGATCGTTTGCCGGTGCTGTCGTATCCCATTCAACCGGCAAATCAGCCCCGGATCGGTACATAACACAGGTCCAGTCTTTTTGAGGCAATGCCAGTGGGTAAAATTTTTTCTCTTCAGCAGATACGGGGGCATCCCACCTTCCAACACAAGGGTGGTTTACCGCGATAAAGCCGATAAGCGGCTGACTGATGGCCGTAAACAAACAAGATTTCACTCCCGGATTTTTAACATAAAAGACAAAAAAATAGCCTTCAAAGCTATATAATTCTGTAAGAATGGACAACATCAATCAAACGCGGCGAATGGATTAAAAGTTGCGCGGCTGGCTGGGGAAATGGAAACCAAAAGCTGACGAATAAGGTATACACAGACTCGCATTACCAGTCAGGGGAAAACCGGAGTTGAATGCCCCTGAGCAGTTTTAGCAGTTTGATATTCAGAGAAGGGTTTGCGTTAAAAAAATGATCGTTGATGGTAATCCAGTTCTCTTTTCTATGAAGGTTGAACAACTGATCGAGCGCCTCCCGCCTTGGTTTCTCCAATGGAGATTTCCAGTACAGTGCCTTTTCCGTCAGGGCAAATCCTTCTTTACAATTGCCAAGCAGGCTAAGATCGCAGATAAAAAAAATGCGTTCGCCGGTACGCTC
>JABWAJ010000193.1 GCA_013361075.1 Saprospiraceae bacterium
TAATCAACAAACCATACCGACCGCGCTTTCCTTTCGTTTCCTAATCCTAAATTGAATACTTTCGCAGCAACTGCCCCGATGCAGTTGTACCTGTTGTATGAAGCACCTGAACGAAGCCACTTTACGCCAATACTATTGTTTGCTCGCCTGCATTGTGATGTTGGGTGGCATGATTTTTTCCAAAGTCCTGCTCAGCATGGGCATGATTGGCTTAGTGATGAATGCCGTTTTTGACCGGCGCATCGGGGAGCATTTCCGCCGTTTTTTGGCCAATCCGGCATTGGTGGGGCTAACCCTTATTTTCTTTATTTTTTTGCTTAGTGGCCTTAATTCTGCCAATACAGACTGGCTCATAGACCGCCTGCGCATGAGGGTTCCGTTTCTGGTCCTGCCTTTTGCGATGGTCGCCATCCCGCGTTTAGGCCGACAGGAATATTTCGGGCTGCTATATTTTTTTCTGTTGCTCATCTCCGGCGTATGCCTTTGCCTCATGGGCTGGTACCTCCTCCATTTCCATGAACTAACAGCGGTTTATCGCCTGGGACAGGTTTTGCCAACCCCCGGCATGCACATTCATTTCAGCCTGATGACGGCTTTTTCGGTGGCGATTGCGTGGGAGTTGATCCGGCAGGGGTTTCACTGGCGAAACGCCCGGGTCGAGCGGGGGATACAAGCCGGTTTGCTGGTTTTTCTGGTCATTTTCCTGCACATTCTTGCCGTGCGCAGCGGTTTGGTGGTTTTGTATCTGATGTTGCTGTACCTGCTGGCGCATTTTATCCTTACCGGAAAGCGCTACCGAACGGGCCTGGCCATCGTTCTGCTGATGGCTGTTGGGCTTGTGCTGGCTTACGAATACGTACCCACCCTGCGCAACAAAGTGGATTATACCTTATACAACCTGCACATGATCCGGGGGAAAACCAACCTGAGCGAACTGTCCGATTCTTATCGCGTAGCCAACGTTGAAGCCGGGATTGCAATTGGCAACGCGCATCCATGGACGGGGGTCGGGATTGGGGACATCCGCGACGAAACAGAAGCTTATTTGCTGAAACACTACCCGGAACTGGCCGGCCCCGGCTACATGCCCCAAAGTCAGTATGTACTTACCTATGCGGCAACCGGCATCCTCGGGCTTTTGTGTTTTATGCTCGCGACCATATACCCGTTGTGGCGGCACCAGAGTTGGCGGTGGCCGTTGTTCACCGCTTTTCACCTGATGTCGTTTTCCGTTTTTGCATTTGAACAACTTTTGGAAACGCAGGTCGGCGCAGCCATTTACCTCGTATTCGCCTTGTTGAGTATCCGGTTTCTGATGGAAACAGATCAGACTGGTGACGGGACTTCGCGCCGGAACAACAACGTCAGCCCGACCCAGTTCACAATCACATAACCCTTCCCTGTGAGGTATTGGCAGATGTCCTCTTTCACGACTTCGTCAAGCGTTGTTTTGTGGGTTTCGACCGCAATGAGCCTGGGCTGGTAACGGTCAAAATCAAGGGACGTTAGCACTTGATAATCATGACCTTCTGCATCTACTGTCAGAAAATCAATGGTACGGTCTTTGTAAGGAGTGGCGTCCAGAATATTGGTCAGCGTATCGGCATTTACCTTCTTTTTGAGGTAGCCGGGTTTACCGGAGGCAAACTGCTCATCGAGGGTAATGGTCAGCGAATAAAACCCGTTCGACCAATAGTTTACCTCTCCGGGTTTATTGCTGACTGCGCAAACGACGTTGGTATCGCCGGGCCGCAATATCTTGAACCCCTGAATTTTAATGTCGTCTATGTCAATGTTCACCCCACGCCATCCTTTCTGGTAAAGCCGGTAGGTATTGTTGTATTTTACCGGATGGAAACAACCTACATCCACAAAAAAGCCTTTCGCCTTTTTGGGAAAGTGAAGGGCAATTGAAATGTCTTCTGCGAACTGCGAATGGTGCCTGAAACTTTTTTTCAACAGAAAAAGCTTTCGGAACAGAAAGAGCGTGCGAAAAATCTGATTGCGTTCCAGCCAGGCTGGAAGATGCTTGTAATTCAATCCCATTTTAAAATCTTCAAAACTTGTTATTGGTTTTCAGATCACTCCTGCGCCTTCATCCAAGCCACAATTTCCTGTGTTTTTGCCGTTGCTTTATCTGCCGGCAATGCCACGCGTTTGCGTTTGGCCATGTCTACGCCAATTGCAGGTGCGGTGGAATCCAGCGGCCGCAGAACGAGATAGCGGTTGTTTTTGGCCGTTTCCATCACTCCCCGGCTCAGTTCTGTCGGTTCTTCCAATAAAGCATTCACCGAAAACTGACTTTTTTCCAGATCGTATGTGGGCACAATCGCCTGCTGGCCCTTGCCGGAAGTGAGCAAAAAGAGGGAAGCAAAATCATTTTCCTCCAATTTGTATTCTGCAAAAGGCAATACGGGCTTGGGTTGTGCGCGGTTGCTCAGGTCAAATACAAAAACGCCCTGGTCCTGAGCAAAGCCGGCCAAATAATTTTCCCAAACTTCGAGGTGTTTGATCATGCCGGTTTGCGCGTCTACCGGGAAGCGCATGGTTTTGAAATTTGGCTTCATGGCAGGCGACAGGGTTTTGTCGGCTACATTGAAACAATAAAGGGTATTGAAGCCGCGAATGGCGACCATTTGATTGACGTTGTTGTACGTGATTTCTGCTAAATAATACGGAAAATCCGCGCTGACATTTATGGGAAGCGCTTTGCGAAATATCCGTTCGCAGGTTTTGGTATCGTAAGCTTCCACAATTCGGTGGCTGTCGCCGAGGTCTTTATCAACCGTAGTGGAATCTGCCACAATACAAACCAGTACTTCCTGTTCTTTGATCCAAAACTGGTTGCCTTCCAGTATTTTACCCTTAATTTTACAATCGTGGTTAGCCCGGGGCGTGGCCTGGTTGGCCTCCATTTCGGTAGGTGTACCCGTTGTATCGCTGCCAGTCGGGGCATTGGTATTGGTGGTATCGCTGCCGCCGCATGCGCTTAAAAAGAAGATGCTGATGAGCACCAGAAGACCTGAAAGTAATCTCATCTGTATATGTGTTTTGGAAATAAAGATAAAGAATTTCACAGAAAACAGCCAAAAAACGAAAGCCCCTGCCCATTGAAGAGCAGAGGCCCGGTCTTGTATTGGTTTCTTTATATTGTAATCAGAAACAGTATTCATTGGCATTAACCAGCGCAGCGGCAATTTTGCGGCGTTCAGCCATTACGTTTGCCGGCGGGTATTTACTAAAGCGCTTCAGACCCATCACAAAGGTACGCAATAAATCACCTTCTGCAAAAGAAGCAAGGGCATCTGTCGCATTTTTATGGATGCGGGCTGCTGCATCGGAGAAAAATACACGCAGCATGGCATCGTAAACCGATTGTTCGTTTTTGGTTTCCATACCCGACAGCTTTTGTACCCGCAATAGCAGCGATTCTGCCTGGAAAACATCAATCATCATGTCGGCTACATTCATGACGATTTCCTGGTCTTCTTTCAGGTTGAGTTTGCCGTCCATTTGCATTTTGGCGGCAGCACCGGCGGTCATCAGGATGATTTTTTTGAAATCCCGCAGTGCGCTCTCTTCTTCGCCGTACCTACCGGATGGTTTTTCCATCGAAGGCATAGAGCTGAGTTCTTTTTGCACTTCCCAGGCCGGACTGACGATGTCGAGGGTGCCTTTCAGTGCGCGTTTGAACAGCATGTCCACCGTGAGCAGGCGGTTGATTTCGTTTGTACCTTCATAGATGCGGTTGATGCGGGCGTCGCGGAAAGCGCGGGCCGCCGTGCCTTCTTCCGAATACCCCATGCCACCGTGTACTTGCAGGGTTTCGTCCACAACGAAGTTTAAGGCTTCCGATCCGGCTACTTTGAGGATGGAACATTCGATGGCGTATTCTTCTGCGGCCTGCAATTTTGCTTCCGCAAAAGTAGCACCAGCTTCCTGCAGCGCGCCAGCTTTGTCCTGCATGAGGTTGGACACGCGGTACAGGGCACTTTCGGCAGCAAAAATGCGGATGGTTTCTTCGGCTAATTTGTGCTGAATGGCGCCAAAACTGGCAATTGGAACGCCAAATTGAATGCGTTCGTTGGCGTAGCGCACCGCGGTGGTCACGCTGCCTTTTGCCCCGCCGAGGCTCAGCGCACAAAGCTTGAAACGGCCATCATTCAGGGCGTTGAATGCAATGAGGTGTCCTTTTCCAACCTGCCCCAGCACATTTTCTGCCGGTACTTTGACGTTTTCAAAAAACACCTGGCGGGTGGAAGAACCTTTGATGCCCAGTTTTTGCTCTTCTGCACCCAGGGTCAGGCCTTCCATGGTCCGCTCCAGGATAAAGCCCGTGAAGCCCGATTTTCCGTCGGGCAGGTTTGGGCCGCCTACCTGGGCAAACACAATGAAAATATCGGCAAAGCCAGCATTGGTGATCCACATTTTCTGGCCGTTGAGTACGTAGTGCGTACCATCGGCAGCAAGTTCCGCGCGTGATTTGGCCGCCAGCGCATCCGAACCCGAGCCAGGCTCCGTAAGGCAATACGATGCTTTCAACTCACCGGCGATAAGGCGCGGCAGGTATTTTTGTTTTTGTGCTTCCGTTCCGAAATACAGAATGGGCAGCATCCCGATGCCGGTATGAGCCGCAAATGACACCGTAAAGGCACTTGCCGGTCCCAGCGTATCGCAAATGAGGGTATTGGTATTGGTGTCTAATTCCATCCCGCCATAAGTCTGTGGCATGTGCGAACCAAGGAGTCCCAGTTCCGCAGCTTTCCTGAGCAAATTCACGGTGATGTCTCCTTCCTGCTTTTCGATCTTTAGTACATTGGGCACTATCTCGTTTTGAAGGAAATCGCGCACCATGTCACGAATCATAAGTTGTTCTTCGTTCATCTCTTCCGGAATGAACACATCTTCCGGTTTGGAAGCTTTGACAAGGAATTCTCCTCCTTTCAGGACATCGGCATGGACCAAAGTAGCGGACATGGCTGGATAAGTTTAAAGCTATGGAAACGTTTATTAGCGAAAATTCGCTACAAAGTTAATGGGGTTTTTGGTGTTTGTAAAGGGGGAGGGTGATTTTTTTGCGAAAATTCGCAAAATTTTGGATTAGGTTAGGTTAGGTGTCGGACACTTCCAAAAGTGTCCGACACCTAACCTAACCTAATTTTCCCCGATCAATCCTTATAAAAAGCCACAGCCAGTGCTTAATTTTACACCAATCAATTCAAATTCAAAGAACCAAATACCCCCTCATGGCTGGCCCCGACAATGCGGGGTTAAAACGACAAAACCTCAAAACAGAATGTATCTTAAAGCATTTATCCCCAGGCACATCCGCTTAACTTACAAGGTATTGTACCGAGCCATTCAGGACAGGCAGCAAGGCTGGACCCGCCAATTTGCAGGCCCCCGCAAAGTGCAACCGGATTGGGCATACACCTTGTCCATCCGGCAACCCATTATGCCCGGTATTTTATTTGACAACAAATTGGGGAATATGCGCTTAGCGGCAGACCGGATCAACCGGATCGCAATAGAGCCCGGGCAGATATTTTCGTTTTGGTCAACGGTTGGCTGGCCCAGCCGATTCAGGGGATACCGCCGGAGCCGCAACTTAGTCAATGGGAAAATTCAATTCGCATACGGCGGCGGAATATGCCAGGTAGCCAGTATCCTCTACCACCTTTCCCTGATGGCGGGGCTTGAGATCCGGGAGCGGCACAACCATTCTTTGGATATTTATACGGAAGCGGAAAGATTTACCCCTCTGGGTGCTGATGCAACCGTCGTTTACGGATACAAAGACCTACGCATCCTCAACAACACAACACATCTGATTTGCTTTGAAATCAGCATCAGCGGGAACGAAATTGCCGCACAACTCAGTAGTGCCGGGTGGATTAAGGCGCGCACGGTGATTTTTGAACGAACAGAAATGCCCTCAAAGCGCAGGGTGGTGACACTGGCTGATGGCGTAGCTGTGGCAGAATCTTTTTATCGGATACCATAAATCAGAGGGGAGATCACGTCACGTGTCGGACACTTCTGAAAGTGTCCGACACGTGGCTAAAAAACGGCGACACGAACCATTCCGTGCCGCCGCGAAGCCATATTTTTCCAAAGTAATGTGAATTACCAATCGCTGCGATCCCAGTCGCCGAAGCCGCCGAAGCTAAACGTCAGCACACCAACCGGGGTACTGAAATCGCCGCTGTCTGCACCGGGAATGCGGTTGACGCCGTTTACCCAGCGGTAGCCGCCGGTGAGGCCGAGGCGGAACCAGCGGGTCAGGTTGAGCTCGACGCCCACTTCCGGCGTGAGTGCAAAAACGCGATCGGAAAAAACAGTGTCGTCGTCATCCCGCAGGCGGATTTTGCCCCAGCCGATGCGGGCACTGGTGTAGAGGTGGATCACTTTGTTCGATTTGTAGGTATACCCCAGCCAAAAGCCGCCGTGGCGGAAGCGGATGTTGTAATTATTGCCGTCAACAGCATAATCAGGCGAAGAGGTACCGAGGCCGTATCCACCAATGAAAGCACTGTTAAGGATGATGGCACCACCACCGCCCACCATGCCGGTGGTTTCCCCTACAATATTGCCAATTTCTACAATTGGGCCACCAAAAGCACCTACAATGTCGAGGTCGTCAAACAAGGTTTCCTGTTGCGCCTGCAGGGTCGTACAGGCCAGCAGGGTCAGGGCAAAGAGTAGTGATTTCTTCATGACGTTGATTTTGTCGGTTGATAAAGTTTGTATCCGGATAGAGGATGCAGGGAAGTGAGCGGTACCCCTATGTGGGTGGGATATTAAAATGGTTACTTTAACAAATATGATTATTCTTTTTTGAAAGATCAAGGCCGGAGGAAATTCAACTGCTCTGCAAGCTGGGTGTCAAATCTTAGTTACCCCTCGTTTGCAAAATAGAAATTGTTTCCATAAATTTACCCATAATGACATTTTCGCTTATAGCCTTTTATATGTTATATGGCACTCAATACGATTTAATAACCTTCATAAATATCAAAATTATGACCCGTTTTAAATTTCAACAGACTGCCTTTCCAATCAACCATGGCAATAGATTGTTTTGCCCCCCCCCTTCGAAGCCGTTATTTAATTCTAAAATGGCCACAAGTACATCGAAAATTACTAGCGCTTCTATTCTTCTTTACTTCCTTCCAAATAGTAATCTTTAATCCATTAAACGCTCAAATGCAAGCCTGTGGAACTCCTGGTTCGGACGGCTTGGGCCTTGACCCGCTTGGTGGTTGTGATGCTGATAGAATGAGGGCTCTTCCAGCCACTGGGTGTAATAATTACGAACGATACAGCCCCCTCGTACCTGAATATACCCCTGTTAAGATTATTCGCCTCGTAGTGCATGTTGTGCAGCGCGATGCCGGAGACCCGCAAGGGCCGAGAAACTTTGAAAATAATGGAACTGGTTTATACTGGATCAATGCGATGCTTGAAAGGATGAAATTGCACTATCAGCAAATACCAGCCACGACGCCACAGTCAGTAGCATGTCCAACGCCAAATATTATAGATTCGAGAATTCGATTCCACGTAGAAAATATTTTGTTTCACCAAAACACAACTCATTGGAATGTAACTTCTGGAGAAGCATCTTCTTGTAGTATTTTTAGTGACTTGGTTCAAAACAATCCATTAATCCCAACAGAACAGAAAGATAATGCCATGCATGTATTCCTTGTACATTCTGATTGGTTAACCGGAGACTCTGGATTTTCTCCGGGAATAGGCATATTAAATGAAAAGTTTGTGGTGATTGACAGCTATTTCAACAACACTATCGAAAATCCTATACCAAATTTAGATGACGCCCCTGTGCTTGCCGCCATAAACCTTGGCCATGAATTAGCGCATGCTTTTGGCTTAGATCATGCTTTTGGAACAGATTATTGTTGTGATACAGATAACCCAGGAAGTAAAAATTTAATGAAATATTTCCCTCTTCATGGCACCGCGTTAACCCAATGCCAGCTTGCCCGTATGCATTTTGTTCTAGAGTCAGGCAATAATTGCAGCACCCAAAATCAATGCTCGGATACCTGGAAAACGGTCATCACAGACTATTGTAACAAGGATGAGAGCTACGATATCAGAATACAAGCTGGCAGCCAGGTTGTTTGGGAGGTGAATAAAAAACTGACAACAGATGTCATCGTTGAAAGCGGCGCTCAGCTTACCATCCGATGCCGTATCGGCTTGCCTGACCAAGCCAATATCATTGTAGAACGCGGGGCGCGTTTGATTGTGGACGGCGGCACGATCACCCATAACAAAAGCATGTGGCCTCGCTGCAAACCGGATGGGCAATGGGGGTCTATTTTGGTAGCTGGAAATACAGCGGTTCCTCATGAAATGGCCATGAGAAACGAAACTTACATTCAAAATGCCAATGGGCCAGGCATCGTTATCATGCGCAATGCAACCATCGAATATGGTCGCCTTGCCGTATATACGAGTTCAGAAGGAATACCCTGGCCAACTTCGGACCAATATTGGGGTGGATTCGTATATGCTGAAAATACTACATTCCGCAACAATCATCGCAGCGCCGCATTTATGAAATTTGATCACACCAACTTTAGTGCATTTGTGGATTGCGAATTTATAGATGAAGATGGCTCCGCCAATTTTGGCGTCACCAATTGGGCTTGTAATGGCCTGTTATTTGATAAGTGCAAATTTGTAGGACTCAACGGCACTGGTATTATTGCGTATGATGCCGGAATCACAGTGTTGTCATCTGATTTTGAAAAGAACAACTATGGCATTGAAGCTTATGCGACTTTTCCTTTGGGAACGCACCTCCAAATAGGTACAGACGATCCAGCCTCGGCCAATAGTTTTATTGAAAACTATGTCGCAATCTACGGTAACGCTGCAAACCGCTTATTTGTAAAACGAAATCAATTTACAGAGAACACCTTTGGGGTAGCTCTGCATGGAGAAAGCCAGTACGAGGTCTCCTCAAATACCTTTTCCCAGTCCACAGCAGCCATCCACTTAGTCCAGACTGGGCAAAAATTTAATCGTGTCAATTGCAATACGCATCAAGATGTCTTTGGAATGTACATCACTGGTGGAAACAGAGGGCTGGAGTTTGTACGACAGGATTTTTCAACTTATTACGATGTTGTACTTATCAATGAAGGTGCTGATCCTGGCCGTTTAACAAATCAAGGCGTATCCGGGCGAGCCATATGGAATTACTTTTCCGACCATTCTGCCAATGTTGGTAATATCG
>JABWAJ010000747.1 GCA_013361075.1 Saprospiraceae bacterium
CCCCCCTCCCCAACAAACAACGAACAACAAAAAAACATCGCCATGGATACAGAAAAAACAACCATCAGCAAAAAAGCTGAAATTCTGGAGAAACAGAAAAAATACCTGTGGCCCAATCACCTGCTGTATTATACGGAGCCACTGCCGTTGGAACGCGGAGAGGGCATGTACGTTTGGGATGTGGATGGCAAAAAATACCTCGACTTTTTTGGCGGCATTCTGACGACCAGTGTTGGCCACAACCGGCCTGAGGTGACAGAAGCCGTCCGCGAACAGGCGGAAAAACTCATCCACTCTTCCACGCTTTATCCGAACGAAGCGCATGTCAACCTCGCCGAAAAAATGGCAGAAATCACGCCAGGGCGTTTGCAGGTTTCCTATTTCACACCTTCCGGCACAGATGCGGATGAAACGGCTGTTTTTTTAGCCCAAACCCACACGGGAAATCAGGAAATCATAGCGCTTCGTCACGGCTACAGCGGCCGTTCCGCAATTGGCATGAGCCTTACGGGGCAACATACCTGGCGCATCGGCGGCACGCACTTCATGGGCATTAAGCACGCCTTGAATCCCTATTGTTATCGCTGCCCGCTTAAAATGACCTACCCCGGCTGCGGTGTAGCCTGTGCAGGGGATGTAGAAGAAGTGGTCAAAACCATGACTTCCGGAAAAATTGCAGCGTTTATTGCCGAACCCATACAGGGGGTAGGCGGATTCATTACGCCACCGCCGGAATATTTTAAAATAGTGCAGGAAGTCGTGAAGTATTACGGCGGCCTTTTTATTGCCGATGAAGTCCAAACCGGCTTTGGCCGTACCGGCGATAAATGGTTCGGCATTGAGCATTATGGCGTGGAACCCGACATCATGACCATGGCGAAAAGCATCGCCAACGGGTTTCCATTAGCCAATACGATCACCCGTCCGGAAATTGCAGAAAGCACCCGGAACGCTGGTTTGACGATCAGTACTTTTGGCGGCAACCCGGTATCTTGTGCAGCTTCCTTAGCTGCTATCGGCGTATTGGAAAAAGAAGCAACGCCACAACATGTAGGGGTGTTGGGCCGGCAATTGCGTGCAGGCCTCGAACGCTTGCAGGAAAAATATGCCGTCATTGGCGACGTGCGCGGCCTGGGCCTCATGCAGGGTCTGGAATTGGTGAAAGACCGCCAAAGCAAAGAACCTTCACCGGATGCAACAAAGCAGTTGTTTGAAGCTACCCGCGAACTGGGCCTGCTCATCGGAAAAGGCGGCCTTTACGGCAATGTAATCCGCATTTCCCCGCCGATGACAGCTACAGAAGAAGACGTGGCCATTGCTTTGGATTTGCTGGATAAGGCGTTTGCAAAAGTGAAATGAACTTCAAAATGTCTGCCCTAACCGAGAAAATTTTTGTATTTTTGAACAAATAAGATTTTTATGCATGCTCCTGTTCTATCACAACCACTAAACGAACTTCAAATGGAGTTGTTGGAGCTTTTTGCCCGGCAAATTTCACAGGAAGAATTGATCGAAATCAAAACCATGCTTTCT
>JABWAJ010000194.1 GCA_013361075.1 Saprospiraceae bacterium
TCAACACCATCCCATTGGGGCGCCTGATGATGATCCTATCCGTCTGGATACTGGGCATATCGGCGCTTCATGCGCAAATGCGCGACATCCGGGGTAAGGTTACCTCCAGCGAAGGCGAACCCCTGATTGGCGTCACCATTCTGGTTGAAGGCGCCGAAACCCGGGGCGCTATTTCCGATCTTGACGGTACCTACACCTTGAAGGCTGCCACCGGCGAAAAAATGCGTTTCAGCTACACCGGCTATGAAAGCCAGGTGATCACGGTTGGCAGCGAATCTACCATTGATCTGGTGATGGGCACTTCTGCCGTTTTGCTGGACGATGTGGTGGTGATCGGCTATGGCGCTGTTAAAAAAAGCGACCTGACCGGCTCCGTTGCCTCAGTTTCCGGCGAGCAACTGAAAAACACCGTCGTAACTAACTTCGATCAGGCTTTGCAAGGCCGAATCGCAGGGGTACAGGTGACGCAAAACTCCGGGGCACCCGGCGGGGCAGCTTCTATCCGGATTCGTGGTGCCAACTCGATCACAGGTTCAAGCGAACCACTATACGTCATTGATGGCATCCCGTTCCAGGGAGACGGCACTACAGTGGCGGGGTTCGACTGGGCTGGCGGTGCCAATGGACAAAACCGCGTGAATCCGCTCTCCTCCATCAGCCCTGCCGATATCGTCAGCATTGAAGTTTTGAAAGATGCTTCAGCCACAGCTATTTACGGTGCGCGTGCTGCAAATGGCGTCATCCTCGTGACTACCAAACGGGGCAAAAAAGGCGAAGCAAAAATCTCCTACAGCGGCTACTACGCGCAACAAACATTGCCCAATAAGCTGGATATGATGAACTTGCAGGAATTTGCGGAATACCAGGTTCAAATTTCCCGCGACCTCAACCTCGTGCCCAACCAGCGCTACCTTGACCCAAGTTTATTGGGCGCAGGCACCGACTGGCAGGATGAAGTATTTCGGGATGCAGGCATGCAAAATCACCAAATTTCTGTGAGTGGCGGCACCGACAAGACCACTTATGCCATCACCGGCGGCTTTTTCCAGCAAGACGGCATTGTCATCGGATCGAATTTCGATCGCTACACCACACGCATTAACTTAGACAACCAGGTAAAAAGCTGGCTGAAAGTGGGCGGAAGCTTTGCTTATTCAGGCACAGATGAAAAAATTACGTTGAACGACGGTGGCGATGGCATCATTTTGCAGGCATTGGTGTCGCAGCCTGATATCGCTGTACGGGATTTCGACGGCAACTACGCCGGCCCTGAAGTCACGTATGGTGCCTCCAGTTACAACCCGGTTGCAGCAGCCCTGCAACGCAACAATACGCTGGAGCGCGAACGCATGATGGCAAATATTTACGGAGATGTTACCCTGGCACAAGGCCTGACTTTCCGCTCGGAAATTGGGTTTGACAACAACCATTCCATCAATAAAGCATTTCAGCCAACTTACCAGTGGGGGGCATTGCAAAACAATGAAAATCAGCTGCGCCAACGCGAAGAAAGCAGTCTCTTCTGGATTTGGAAAAACTACCTGACCTACGATTTCAAAATCGGCAAAACGCAAAACCTGACTGCAATGCTGGGCACGGAAGCCCAAAAATCTTCCTGGGAAGGCTCCCAGGTAACCAAAAAGAACTTTGCTACCAACGACATTCCGGTACTGAGTGAAGGCGAAGACGTTACCTCCCGAACCAGCGGCTGGAAAGACGCCGCAGCGATCGCTTCTTATTTTGGTCGTTTCAATTACAGCCTCAACGACCGATACCTGCTTACACTGACCCTTCGGGCAGATGGTTCCTCCAAATTCGGGCCGGAAAATCGCTGGGGGTATTTCCCATCGGGTTCATTTGCCTGGAGATTGGGCAATGAAAAGTTCATGGAATCACTGAATACCGACCTGAAGCTGCGCGTTGGCTACGGAGAAGTGGGCAATCAGGCCATTGCCAACTACCTCTACGGTTCTTCGCTGCAAACGTTCAACACTCCTTTCGGAACGGCTTACCGTTTGGAAAAAATTGCCAATCCGAAACTGAAGTGGGAGGCGACAAAACAATTCAACGTGGGCGCCGACCTTTCTTTGATCAAAAACAAAATCAACCTTTCGGTGGATGTGTATTCCAAAACAACGGAAGACATGCTCCTGCAGTTGTCGCTCCCGAGCTACCTCGGCGGCTCCAATTATAACGATATCCGGGCGCCTTACGCCAATGTTGGCCGCATGGAGAACAAAGGGGTTGATATTTCGCTGAATACCTTCAACGTAACCGGCAAAAAATTCAGCTGGAATACGCTGGTTACTTTTTCGATGAATGAAAATAAAGTCCTGGAATTAGACAGTGAAAACAGCATTTACTGGCGCAACCTGTACTGGTACAGCGAGTTCCAGACGGCGACCAGAACCAGCGTTGGCCTGCCGCTTGGCGTGTTCTACGGCTATCAGGTAGAAGGCATTTTCACCGACCAGGACGACATCCTCAACCATGCGGTTCAAATTCTGGCCGACAACTCCGTTTCCAGCGAATATCCGAACGGCAGAAACAAAGTGGACAAACGCACCGGGGTTTGGATTGGTGACATCAAATTCAGAGACCTGAACGGGGATGGCGTGATCAACACCGACGACCAGACCATCATTGGCGACCCGAATCCCGACTTCACTTTTGGATTAAACAACTCCTTCACTGCCGGCCCATTTGACCTGACCATTTTTATCAATGGTTCTTATGGTGCTGAAATCCTGAACTATTCACGGGTGCAAATCGAAGGACAAACCAGTGTTTTCGGCAACCAGGCCTCCAGTGTCAATGACCGCGCGCGTTATGCTTACGTAGACGCCAACGGCTCCGACCTCGATCCGGCAAATGTTTATTTAGCCAATCCGGGAACCGATATTCCGCGACCTGCCACCAACGATAACAACCGCAACAACCGCATGTCTGATCGCTTTATCGAAGACGGGTCGTACCTGCGCCTTCAGAACATTCTGCTGGGATATACCCTTCCGGTACACCTGACGCAGAAATACCGGGTACAAAAACTGCGCCTGTATGCGAACGTACAGAACCTGTACACCTTCACGAAGTACTCCGGCTACGATCCGGAAATTGGCTCGTTCAACCAGGATCCGCTGATGCAGAACATTGACATGGGGCGCTATCCAACCCCCCGGGTAGTCACTTTCGGGATTGATGTTGATTTCTAAACCGGTTTGTCTTCACACTAAAAATTAAGTTCATGAAAAAGTATTTAAAATATAGCGTTTCGCTGTGCCTGACCTTGTTGTTCAGCGTATCCTGCACCAAAGATTTTTTGGACATCGAACCGCAGGACCGGTTAACGGCTGACAATTTTTACAAAAATGAAGCCCAGATCAAATCGGCAACAGCTTCCCTTTACGGCTTGCCCTGGTTCGATTTTGACGATAAGTTTTTCTGGCTGGCAGGCGACGTATTGTCTGGCAACATGTACTACACTTACGACCAGGAAGGGCAATTCTTTTTTGCATCTTACAACGCCGGAAATGCCCACCTCTCCACTGGCTGGAAAGGGTTATTCCGGGTAGTTTCCTACGCCAATTCGATCATCAACGACATGCCGGCAGCTGCAGCGGGCAATGTTTCTGACGTCGTCATCGCCGAAGCTGTTGGCGAAGCCCGGTTTATCCGCGGAGTTGCCTACTACATGCTCAGCGAATATTGGGGCGAAGTGCCCATCGTTGAAAATTCTACAGAGCTGGTAGCAGCCAACCAGTTGCAATTGCCAAAAAACAGCCGGTCCAGTGTTTACGAATTTGTGCGCCGTGACCTGGCTTTTGCCGCCGAAAACCTACCTGCTTCCGCCCTTCCGGGCAGGGTAGACAAGTGGGCTGCTAAAGGCATGCTGGCTAAACTGCACCTGACCATGGCACAACACCTCAGCGACGGAAAGTCGGCTGAAAATTTTACGATTGCCAAAAACTTAGCAGAAGAAGTGATCAGTGGCAGCGGCCATTCGCTGTTGAACAATTATGCTGACCTGTTTAAAATTGACAACAACAACAATTCCGAATCCCTTTTTGCCCTGCAATGGATGGAAGGCTCTTATGCCGTTGGCAATAGCCGCCAGGCCAACTGGGCGCGCAGCAGCATCATCACCGGCAACAGCGAGTGCTGGGGCGGCGGGAAATCGGCTTCTTACGATTTTGTGCAAAGCATAGAATCAGGCGACAAACGCCGTGCTTCCATTTTTATGGCTTCGGGCGATCATTATCCTGAGATCAATAAAAGCACAGGCGGTTATACTTACCACATTGTTCGCCGCGATCCTGCTGATCCCGGAAAATCATTAGAAGATCCTGCTCCTGTTTTGAACAACATTAAAAAATACATCGTTGGCAGTGCCGAAGATACCGGAGGCAGAGTGTCAACCGGTCAGGCAACAGCAATCAATCAATACATCCTGCGCTTAGCCGATGTGTACCTGATTTATGCAGAGGCTGCCCTCGGTGCAGGCGCTGCTACCAGTGACAGCAAAGCACTTGAGTATTTCAATACCATCCGCACCCGTGCAGGGTTGGCACCTCGTTCCAGCATCAGTTTTACCGATATTTTGCAGGAACGCCGGGTGGAATTCGGTATGGAAAGCAGCTTTTGGTTTGATGTTAAGCGCTATTACTACCGCGATCCGGCAGCAGCCCTTGCCTTTCTGAATAGCCAGGAGCGGGAAATCACCTACACCCGCATCACTACACCGAATGCACCCGATGAAAATACGGTTGCTGGCTACCAGATTGTGCCCCCGGTGAGCCCGATTGTCATTGCAGATTCCAGAATGTTTATGCCCATTCCGGCTGCGGAAGTAGTGACAAACCCTTTGCTGGCACCCGAAGCGCCTGCGGTGGATTATGAGTTTTGACGGTGGACGGTAGACGGTAGACGGTGGACGGTAGACGGTAGACGGTGGACGGTGGACGGCCCGTCTACCGTCAACCGTCCACCGTCCACCGTCCCCCAATATTATTTTCAAAATCGTTAAATCAACATACGATGAACGCATTTAAAAAATACCTGATATGCCTGATGTTGCCAGCGGTGTTTGCCGGGGTGATGTCTTGTGAAAAGGAAGAAAACCCGCAAGCAAGCGATGGCCCTCCCGTAGTAAGTTACATCCGCTCAACCGATCCGGCATTGTCCGACTCGTTATTGGTGGGCACATTTATGGGCAGTCTGATCGCCATTGTAGGCGATAATCTGGGCGATACCCGGGAGATTTGGTTCAACGACCAGCGGGCAACCCTCAACCCAACTTATGTTACCAAAAAAAGCATTTTAGTGAATGTGCCAAGCACAGTTCCCGTGGTGGTGACCAATAAAATCCGATTCGTATTCGGCGACGGCACTGAATTGTTGCACGATTTTTCGGTGAACGTACCTGCGCCCACACTTGAAAGCATCAAGTGCGAATACGTACCCGATGGCGGCACGGTCGTGCTCAACGGCGATTTCTATTTTGAACCCAAAGTCTTTTTCCCGGGCAATGTAGAAGCAGTCATCTCTTCTTTTACCAAAACCCAGATCGAAGCCATTGTACCCGCAGGCGCTACGCCGGGTCAGATAACGGTGAAAACCACTTTTGGAACCGCCAAATCGAAGTTTTTCTTCCGTGATGACCGCAATATCCTGCTCGACTACGATACCAGGTCGCATGAGACCTGGACGGCGCCCATCCGAAATTCCGCAGCTACCCCTGAGGTACCGGAGTGTTCGGGCAATTACGCGCTGTTCAAAAGCGCTTCGCACGGTGCCTGGCAGTGGGTAAACGAAATGACCATGCAATACTGGGCACCACGTGGGCGGGGCAATATTCCGGTAGCAACCGGTGCAGTCAGCGACCTTGTGCTCAAGTTTGAAGCCAATGTTCCGGTAGAGTGGAAATCGGTCAGGATGGAAATTTTCTTCGGGCCGTTTGCTGAGGACCACGGGCGCGATGTGGCCGGCACCGTATTCGCACGCTGGAGGCCCTGGAAAAACGGACCGTACAAAACAAATGGATGGGAAACGATCAGCATCCCACTGTCAGAATTCAAATACGGTAAAGACGATCCGGAAGACAGTGAAATTGGCTCCACGGCTCTCACCAGCCTGTCTTCACTGACAAACGTCACCATGATGCTCTTCGGACCTGCAGATGCAGCCAACCCGATAGAGATTGCCATTGACAACATTCGCATTGTTCAAAACTAACTTTAAACCGACCAACTCATGTTACGTACATTCAATATGAAAGCGTGGTTGTTGCTGGGTCTGCTGGCAATTGCCACCCTGTCCGATTCCTGCAAAAAGGAAGATGACGACAGCGTCGGAACAGCCATCGAGCTGCTGAGTTTCGGCCCCTCTCCTGCTCTTCGCGGCGGCGATCTGACTTTTATTGGTCACAACCTCGATCAGGTTACTTCCATTGTACTCTCCAATAATGTTTCGGTCAGTACGTTTGTCTCCAAAACGGCTGAACGAATTGTCATCACCGTGCCGGAAGAAACGGTAGACGGTTTGGTCGTGCTGAAAACGCCCCAGGGCGACCTCACCACCAAAACCATTCTCACCATTTCCGAGCCGATCAAACTGACGTCGTTCAGTCCACAAAACGCAAGGCCGGGCGCTGTTGTCACCCTTGAAGGCGATTACCTGAACCTGATCAAGGAGGTAATCTTCAACAATCGCAAGTCGGTCTTAGACACAGGGTTCATCAGCCAGTCGAAAACCAAAATAGAAGTGCGCATTCCCGAAGATGCACAAACCGGGAAAATTGTCGTTTCCAATGGCATGCCTGATCCTATTCTGGTAGAGTCGGAATCCGAACTCGGCGTTGTGCTGCCTTCGGTCACGCAATTGTCGCCCAACCCGGTAAAAGCCGGAACTGCACTGACCATTAATGGGGCCGATCTCGACCTGGCGCAGGAAGTCATTTTCAGCGGCGGCGACCGGGTTTCTGCATTCACCAGCGCTTCTGCTTCAGAGCTCGTGCTTAATGTGCCTGCCAACGCGAAAGACGGTGCCATTAAATTGGTGGCAAAATCACTGGTGGAAGTAGAAACGACTGAATCGCTTACCTTAGTAGTGCCCACCATCACCGGCATATCGCCCAACCCGGCAAAAAATGGGGGAAACATCACGGTTACCGGCACGAACCTCGATCTGATCGTTAGCGCAGTATTTGGAGGTGACAAGCAGGGTACACTACTGGGTGGCTCGGCAACTTCCATTCAGGTACAGGTGCCTGCAGATGCTACGGAAAGCACCGTAACGTTCATTACCGCTGCCGATAAATCGGTTGTTTCCGGTGGCACCTTAACCTTAGTGAAACCGGTCATTACTGCCATTGCCCCACAGGACATACAATTTACAAACGAACTGACCATCACTGGTAACCATTTAGACCTGGTCGCAACTGTAAAATTCAGCGGCGGCACCGAAGTATCCGTGAGCAATGCCTCCTTGACGGAAATCAAAGTCAATGTTCCCGTTGGCACTACTTCCGGGCCGATCACGGTGGTTGCCCGCAATGGCGAATCCGTTACTTCCAGCCAGTCGCTCAACATTTTGCCATCCACTTCTGCTACCATCACCAGCATGCCAACGATGGCGAAGCCGGGGGAAATGATCAGCATAGTGGGCGAAAACCTCAATGAAATTACCGAGTTGATTTTCCCGGGCAATGTACCTGCGACAATGTTTGGCCAAAAAACAGCTACCCTGATCGAAGTATTCATACCGCTGAATGTTGCTCGTGGCGTAGGTGTCATTACCCTCATCACCATCAATGGCGAAATGATCCTGTCTCCACCCATCAACATCCAGGGCGTAGACCCGGTAGCGGATCCCGCCCTTGTTTTTTTCAATTTTGACGGACTCAATGCCTGGTGGGGCGATGCCGGAGCCATTGAAAACAATCCTGACCTGACCCTGGATGGATCGAGCTATTTCCGGGTCAATCAGGGTTGCAATGGCTGGACCGGATTTTTCTGGCGCAATGGCCAGAATAACTTTCCGGGAGCCACGATCGGCACCAATATCGGGAACTATGTATTGAAATTCGACATCAATGTACTGGCTCCTATCACGGGCGGTGAGTTTGCCTGGCGTTTAAAAGGCACTGCGGGCGATTTTTGGTATTACTGGAAACCCTGGGAATCAGAAGGTCCCTATCAAACCAACGGATGGATCACCATCAGCATTCCGCTGACAGAATTTTATGCTGGCGGGGTTCAGTTGAGCGACCTGTCCACGATCACTGAAGATTTTGGCGTTGCATTTAACAACGGCAGCTCGACTGTAAACGCGTGCATTGACAACGTTCGGTTTGAAGCATTGTAACAAGCATTTTTATAAAACAGTGTTTTTCGTAATTTGCCCGATTGCTGTTGCTGTTGTGGCGGCAATCGGGGCAAATTTTCCTCTTTTTCAATCCATAAACGTACCTTACTGCCATGTCTATCTTTAAATTGCGGAGTCTGACGGTACTGGCCCTGCTGGTAATTCCCATGCTCAACTTTGCACAAAACATGACTGCCGACACAAAAGCAACAAAACGAACCCGTGCACTTTTTTACAACCTGCAACAAATGGCACTGGCGGGCAAAACCCTGTTTGGTCACGAAGACGCAGTTGCTTACGGCATTGGCTGGCAAAAAATAGAAGGCGCATCTGATGTAAAAACCATCAGCGGCTCGCACCCTGCAGTTTATGGATGGGATTTGGGTGAGATAGGAGTCCGCCCGGTGAACATTGACTCAGTTTCTTTTGCAGACATGCAGCGTTGGACAAGAGAGGCTTATAAACGTGGTGGGATTCATACCATTAGCTGGCACCTGCGCAACCCGGTCACAGGGGGAGATTCCTGGGACACCACTTCTGCTGTCAAAGCCATTTTGCCCGGGGGTAGCCGGCATGAATTTTTCAAAATGCAGTTGGATCATGTCGCCGGGTACCTCGGCAACCTGAAGTCGAAAGGCCTTTTTGGTCATGCCATCCCGGTCATTTTCCGGCCGTGGCACGAAATGACCGGGCATTGGTTCTGGTGGGGGCGCACCCATTGTACGCCGGAAGAATACAAAACCCTTTTCCGGTTTACGGTTGACTACCTGCGCAACGAAAAAGACCTGCACAACCTCCTGATTGCCTATTCGCCGGATGTGTGCAAATCGGCAGAGGAATACCTGATTTACTACCCCGGCGATGATTACGTGGATATAAT
>JABWAJ010000748.1 GCA_013361075.1 Saprospiraceae bacterium
CCTTGCTGAGTGCTTCTGTTTTTGCAGAAAATTCGGTTACTGCCGACGCCTGGGGAACTGCCTTTATGGTCATGGGGCGCGAAAAAGCGATGGATCTGGTATCCACCCTGAACGGCATGGACCTCTACCTGATTTATGGGAAAGAGGACGGAGGCATGGGGGCCTGGTTTACCAACAACCTGAAAGAAGCGTTTTAGCGCTTGAATATTGACAATGAACCCTTAACTTCTGAATACCATGCGCATCCTTGGCTATATCGAACATCCTGCAATGAAAATTACGGTGTTTAAAATGGACAACCGCCTGTCTGTAAAATTCGAAACGGGGATGCACGAACAGACCTATAAATTCAGAGTGGAAGATGCCGTACAAAGCTTAGAAGACGTACAGCGAATTGTAGATGAAGCCTTTCAGGAAGCGGTACTTCAATTGTTCAGAAGCATGCACATGAACAGCATGCGGGCGCTTGCGCGAAATATGCCCCGATCGGCAGCTGATGAATTTGATAAGATTATTTAGGGTTTGTCTGTGATCGGCTAAAGAATCAAGGGGTAAAAACGCAAGGTGCAAAGAGCCGTGTTATTCCGTAAAACATCATGTTTTTGCTTCCAATCAGATTGATTTTACAAAATCATCTCAGTTTACAAAATTATTGCCTTTTGCACCTTGCCTTATCCACCTGTACCTTCCATTGGTTGGTTTAGGAGAAATTCATAGCGTCGTATACATCCATTACAGTACGCACGTGTCCTGCTGAAGTATTCATCAGTTCCATTTCCGCAGCATTGAGCTGTAGTTCCAGAATTTGAGAAATACCGGATTTGCCTAATTTAACCGGCACACCAATGAAAAGGTTATTGAGGCCGTACTGGCCATTGATCAAAGCGCAGCAAGGGAAAATGCGGTTTTCGTCGCGCAAAATGGCTTCCACCATTTGGGCCGCCGCCGCTCCCGGAGCATACCAGGCAGAAGTGCCCATTAACTTAACCAATTCGCCGCCGCCGTTTTTCGTTCTTTCTACAATTGCATCCAGCGTTGCAGAATCAATCAGTTCAGTGACCGGAATGCCGGCAACAGTGGTATAGCGGGGAAGGGGTACCATGGTATCGCCGTGGCCGCCCAATAACATCGCCTGGATATCTTTAGGAGAAACCTGGAGTGCTTCGGCCAGAAACCCGCGGTAGCGCGCCGTGTCCAAAATGCCGGCCATGCCAAAAACACGGGAGGCATCAAGTCCGGAGCTTTTGTAAGCCGCATAAGTCATGACATCCAAAGGATTGGAAACCACGATGATGATCGGGTTTTTGGAATGTGCCATGATTGACTTTGTCACGGAGGAGACGATTTTTGCATTGGTTGAAATCAAATCGTCACGCGTCATACCAGGTTTGCGGGGTACACCGGCAGTAATGACTACGATGTTGGAGTCAGCAGTGTCTTTGTAATCATCTGTTCCGCGCAGAAAAGTGCTGTAATTGTCAATCGGTGCCTGTTGCCAGGTGTCGAGGGCTTTGCCGCGCGCTAC
>JABWAJ010000195.1 GCA_013361075.1 Saprospiraceae bacterium
CAAGATAGACGTAACGGTAAGTGCGATGGGGGATGCTAAAAATCTTTCGGGAGGAGTTCTGCTTGCCACGCCTCTTTATGGCGCTGACGGTGAGGTTTATGCGGTAGCGCAGGGTTCTGTCGCTATTGGCGGGTTTAAGGCGGAAGGAGATGCCACTACGGTTACGAAAGGCGTTCCCACTTCCGGTTTTATTTCCGGCTCAAGGGCGTTCAGGGCTTCTTTAGTCAAAACCCGGGCCTCGATACCCAGAGCATTGGCTCGTTCTGCAAGGGCAGCCTCTTCCTCCAGGGTATGCATTGTTTTACACAACATCATCAAGCCTTTCTCTTCAAAAGAGAATTGAAATCCGGGTTCCTGTGCCAACTCACGGTAGAG
This sequence comes from Saprospiraceae bacterium, assembly GCA_013361075.1. GTDB lineage: Bacteria > Bacteroidota > Bacteroidia > Chitinophagales > Saprospiraceae > JABWAJ01. The sequence continues at coordinate 376 of JABWAJ010000195.1, forward strand.
GGATTTGCTCAGTACGCTGATGTCGCGGAGCGCCGGTCCGGCTGCAGTTGCCTGTTTTTGGTTGGCTGCCCGGTAGAATTGCCACCCCCAGCTGAAAAGCGCCCAGCTGAGCCTTGGTTTCACAAAAAACGGACTTTCAGAATTGAACATCCATCGGATACCCTGTTCGATCATACCCGGTGATGCCAATGGAATAAAATGGCTGGGCACAATCATGCCGGCATTGCCAAAAGAGCACCCGTCATCGAAGCGGCTGCGTTCAATCAGGGTTACCGTACAATTTTCCTTCACTAAGTAATACGCAGCACATAGGCCAATAACGCCCCCGCCGATGATCGTGATGTGTGGCATTTTATAAGACTTTAACGATCAGATTTTAGCAATCAGATCCCGGATAAGATTAACTTAAATGACAACTTCTTTGTTAAAAGAAAAAAAAGCAATCAAAATGGACGACCCGAATAAGGTACTCTGGAGCATTCTGGAAACCGTCACTGACCCGGAGATCCCCGTACTCACAGTTGTGGATCTGGGAATTGTTCGCAACGCCTTCCTGCGCCAGGACGGGGAAGCAGAAGTTGTCATCACCCCAACCTATTCAGGCTGCCCCGCTATGAATACAATTGAAGTAAACATCCGGGCTGCGCTCCAGGATCATGGATACACCCGGGTACAGGTAACCACCGTCCTCAGCCCGGCCTGGACAACAGACTGGCTGTCGGATCAGGCGCGGGAGAAATTGCGCGAATACGGCATTGCGCCTCCTCAGGCTCAAAGTTTAGACAAAATGGCACTCTTCCAGGAAGTTCGGGAAGTACCCTGCCCGCGATGCGGGTCACAGCACACCCAAATGGTCAGCCAATTCGGTTCAACTGCTTGTAAAGCTATGTATCGCTGCAAGGATTGCCTCGAGCCTTTCGACTATTTTAAATGCCATTAGTGCCCGAAAGCCTCCTCAATGCTCAGTTCTTTTACTTCGCCAATTGAATTCAGGTAGTTAAAATCAAGGGCTTTCCGCTCGCCCATTACTAAAAAGGTAAATGCACGGCCCTTGATGTATTGCTCGTGGAAAGCCTGCAGATCGGCAGCCGAGCTTTTGACCATTGTGTCGTACACCTCCCGCTGCAGGTCGTGCCGGAAACCAAGATCCCAGGCAGCACGTGCGTCCCAATAGAGTCGGGAAGGGTGCGTTCTTTCGCTTTCAATGCGTTTCAAAATTGAAGCCCGAGCCTGTTCGATCTGGGGTTCTACCACCGGCATCTGCTCAATAATGCCACGCAGTGCGGGTAGTGCGTCTGTCAGTTTGTCCGGCTGAGTACCCACATATGCCTGCAGGTAGTGGGCGCGGTTATAGCGGGTGGGAGATGTGTAATAGGCATACGTGTGATAAGCCAGCGCTTTGGACTCGCGGATTTCCTGAAACACAATGGAAGAGAGACCAAATCCAAAGTATTCGTTGTACAAATCAAGCAGCTTGTATTCTTCCAGGTTAAAATTCGGCGTCCCTTTTGACAGAAACAGCAAATCGGTCTGCACAATCGGAAAATCCAGAAAAATCACCTGATTTTGATGCGTATCCAGCTCGGAAAATATTTTCGCAGGAAGCGGTTTACGCAAAGTACCTTTAACCGGGTGGTGCTTTTGAAGCAAACCGGCTACAGCTTCGGCAGAACGTGGCCCATAGTAGTAGATGCGGTGCTCGTAGCTGCACAAACCCTGGATAAGCCCGGTCAGGTCATCCGGATGAACGGCATTGAGTTCTGCTTCTGACAAACGCCAGCGGAAAGGCGATTGGCTGCCATAACGGGCATAGCTGGCCAGTGCTTCGCGGAGGATGACATTGCGATCCTGCTTTGAGTTCAGGCGCTTAACAAGTATGTCGGAGACCACATTTTCCAGTACCTGTTCGTCTCCCCGGAGATTAGCCAGCAGGTATTCCAACAATTCGAGGCCTGCTTCCAGCGATTCGTCTAAGCCACTGATCGTAAGGTAAGATCGATCATCATAAACGGTGACATCGAAGCTTAGGCCCAGGCGGTACCATTCTTTTTGAAGGGCTTCTGCAGAATATTTTCCTGCGCCGAGATAAGGCAGGTAGGTAAAAGCTAAAGACATATGCCGGTCGCTCAGGCGGCCCATTTCAAAAATATAATCTATCCGGAAAAGCGAATTGTCTTTATTGGCCACATAATCCAGTTCAACTCCCCCTGTCATTTTTAGCTGCTGAATCCCTTCAAAATCAGCAAACTGAGGCTTCAGGCGTGGTGTTTGTATCGACAAAAAATTCCTGGCAAAATCCGATACGGCATCCCGTTTAAGTTCTACCGGCGTAATGGCCGGTTTTTCCACTTTAATCACATTGGGATCAGGGCCCTGTCGTTTGTAAACCACGGCAAAATTATCCATGCGCAGGTTTTTCTGAACAAAATCTACCAATTGAGCTTTTGTCACAGTTCTAAGCCACTCCGTATGCCGGGCATATTCCTCCCATGGAACCCCCAGAATAAATGCAGTTGTAAGCGCCGACACCCTGCCCCTGTTGCTTTCGTAATTCTTTATTTCCGTAAGGTATTGATTTCGAACTACCGCTTCGAGCATCCAGTCTTCAAATTCCCCTTTCCGGATGCGCTCAATCTCTCCCAGTAAGAGGGTTTCCACTTCCTCGAGGGTTTGTTCTTCCCGTGGTTTTCCGTGCAACCCAAAAGCGGAAAAATCTTCGTAATACCAGGCCCAGGCGTCCGCCTCCAGTACCTTTTGCTGCTGATTGAGGTTCAGGTCCAGTAGACCGGCCTGCTCGTTGTGCAGGATGTCCGAAATCATAGGCAGCAGCAACTGATCTGTTGTCCGGCTTCCGCCAAAACGCCAGCCAATCTCTACCCAGGGCGATTCCAGCCCCCATACCTCGCTGCGCAAAGGCACTTTTATATCGGCTTGTTCCTTGTAGTGAAATTCCGGAATTGGTTGGGGTTGGTAATCGCCGAAGTATCGCTCGGCGATGGCCACAGCCTCGTCGGGGTCGAAATCGCCGGCTAGTACAATGGCCATGTTGTTGGGGACGTAATACGTTTTGAAATACCACTGGATGTTGTGATGCGAAGGGTTGCGCAGGTGTTGGGCTGAGCCTATGGTCGTTTGTGTGCCATAAGGATGGTCAGGGAAAAGCAAGCTGCGCAGGGTATTGCCAACCTTGCGGAAGTCGCGGTCCTGGCCGATATTGAATTCTTCATAAACCGTTTCCAGTTCGGTGTGGAACAGGCGCAATGCCATCATCCGGAAACGTTCTGATTCCAGGTACATCCAGCGTTCCAGTTCGTTGCCGGGGATGTCGTTGACGTATACAGTCTGTTCCACCCAGGTGTAAGCATTGGTGTCTTCTGCACCCAGCGCCGTCACCAATTTATCGTATTCGTTGGGTGCCGCCAGCCGGGCGGCCTCATTCGACAATTGGTCAATCTGTGCATAGATCGTTTTGCGTACTGTTTCGTCGGTGGTTTGGCGGTGTCGTTCGTATAGGTCAGCAATTTCAGAGAGCAGTACTTTCTCCCGCTCCCAGTCTGTCGTACCGATTTTGCTGGTACCTTTAAACAACATGTGCTCCATGTAGTGCGCCAGGCCGGTTGTTTCAGCCGGGTCGTGTTTGGAACCTGCCCGCACCACAATGTTGCTGAAAACCCGGGGCTCGTGCCGGTTCACACTCATGAACAGCCGCATGCCGTTGGAGAGGGTATATTCTTTTACCTGAATGGGGTCGTTGGTGAATGTTTGGTAATTGTATTTGCGGGTAAGCAGATCATTCATAGTGCTATGACTTCAGTCTTGTTTTAAGATGGACCAGGCATGCACAAGTGTCCTATGCCTTCGTCAATTGACAAAGGTAACAATGTAGGTCGAGAAAGGGTTGGATTAAAGCCAACAGTTACCGAAGCAAATTTACTTCCCCTGTTTTTTTGAAGGATTCTCCTTCCTGGGTGTAAACCAACAACCATACATACACGCCAGGGGGCAGGGGTTTGTTGTGCCCGATGCCGTTCCAGCCTTCCCCGGGCTGCCGGTTGTCGAACAACAATTCGCCCCAGCGCGAAAATACCTGCAAACGATACGCCTCCACAGGGCAAATGGAGGCAACAATAAACTGGTCGTTCACGCCATCGCCATTGGGAGAAAAGGCATTCGGGATGTAAAAACAGTTGTCGCAGCCACGGGCCAGTAAGGCGATGCTGTCGCTGGTGCTGCCACATTCATTGGTTGCAGTAGCGATATAAAGCCCCGGTAAATCCACCCGGATTTCCGCACCGCTTTGACCTGTTGACCAGGTTATTTCACTATTAGCATCGGTAATGGCTGAAATCTGGGTTGAATTGCCCGGACAAAGGATTGTTGCAGCTTCCGGGATTTCTATTTCCGGTAAGGCAAGTACTTCAATGACAAAAGCCGTATCCAGGACCACGCCACAGCCTTTCGTAACGGAGATCTGGTAAGTGCCGGGGCCGGGAAGCGCCACTTCCGGGCCGCTGCTGCCGTCCGACCAGTTATATGCGGAAGCGCCAGGCGAAAAAGCGGTGGCCATACCCCGTTCGTCCGGGCAAAGGGCTTGCGGAATAGCCAGTACAACAGGGGCCGCCAATATCGCTGGATCAAGCGGGTCGAGTATGGTAAGGATAGCTGTACAGGTATGGCTATTGCCACTAAGGTCTGTCGCTGTTAGGGTAAGGGCATTGGCTCCCACGTTGGCGCAAGTGAAATTGGTTTGGCTCAGCGTCAGGTTAAAATCGCCGCAATTGTCAAAAGAACCATTATCTACCTGGTTAGCTGCGATCGTAACAGTACCATCTGCTGCCAATTGCAGGCTTACATTTTGACAAAGAGCAACCGGGGGTATGGCATCAAGGCCGACCTGGATCGTGCCTGACAGCACCGGGCTTGTGCAGGCAGTCAGGGAGGCATTGCGAACAAGCAGGTGATATTCTCCTGCTATCAGATCGGAAAATGTACCCGTTGTTGCCCATGTTGCCCCATTGTTGATGGAAAACTCGTAATTGGTTGCTCCATACAGGTTGGTAAAAGCAATCTCCCCGGTTAAATCGCCCGGGCAGGGTGCGTCGGTCAGCACAGCTGTGAATGACAGCGAGGCACAAAACTTGACAAGGAATGCATCCTGATCGCCACCATACACGTTTTGGTGGCCGTCTAAAGCCAGGCCATTGGCAGAAGTCGTTCGGCCGCCAACATACACATTACCAAATACATCTACTTGGGCTGCAATGGTATGATCCGCTCCGTCGCCGCCATAATAAGTGCCCCAATGCCGGATACCTTCCGGGCTAAATCTGGTCAGAAAGGTATCGTAATACCCGCCGGCATGTGTATTTTGGTATCCATCAAATGCAATCCCGGTTACAGAGTTGGTTCTCCCTACCAGGTAAGCATAGCCGCCGGCATCAACGGCAACATCAACACCCAAATCTTCGAGAAGCCCGCCATAATATGTGGCCCACAACCGGTTTCCTGCCTCAGAAAACTTGACCAGGAAAGCATCTTCTGCACCGCTGTATGTATTTTGATGGCCTCCGAAGGCAATACCCGTAGTAGATCGGGTTTGTCCGGCGAGATAGACATTGCCCAAAGCGTCGCAAGCAACTGACCAGCCTAAATCTCCATTGGCTCCTCCATAATAGGTGCCCCAAAGTCGTGTTCCTGCGGCATTGAATTTTACCAAAAAAGCGTCCAGGTTTCCGCCGAGGGTATTTTGATGCCCCCCGAAAGCAATGCCTCCGACAGAGCGGGTATACCCACTTAAGTACAAACTTCCATCGGGAGCAACGACTACTTTGCAAAACCCTGCATCATCCAGTTCCCCGCCATAATAGGTCGCCCACTGCCGGAAGCCGCTGGCGTTAAATTTGACTATGAAAAGGTCAATATTTCCTCCCTGGATGTTTTGATGGCCTGCTGCTGCGATGCCGCTGAGCGAGCGTGTGTTCCCGGCGAGGTACACATTCCCCAACGCATCTGTAGCAACGGATAAACCTTCTTCGTCATCTGGCCCGCCGTAATAGGTAGCCCATTGCCGGATGCCGTTGGCGTCAAATTTGACCAGCAGTGCGTCATCACTGCCAGCATATACATTTTGATGCCCGCCAATTGCCATATTGGCCTGAGAACTGGTGCTTCCGCCCAGATAAATGTTTCCTGAAGCATCTACCGCAAGACCATGCCCGGCATCAAAACCGCCGCCGCCGTAGTAGGTAGCCCACAGCCGAACCCCCTCTGCATTCATTTTGACCAGAAAGGCGTCGCTTTGCGAAGAAATGACATTCTGATGCCCCGCAGCTGCAATGGCATTGTTTGAATTTGTCGAACCGGCCAGGTAAACATTCCCAGCCGCATCTGTTTCAATAAAATGTCCGGAATCATTTGCCCCCCCTCCATAATACGTCGCCCAAATCACATCGGGGTCAATGACCAGTAACTCTTTGGGGTCGTAATCTTCCAACTCAATAAATACCCGATTTTGGGTTACTACAAACCGGGAATTCAGCGGCTTGTGAATTTGATAACAAACCGGCGCTGCTTCTGTCACCGTGCCCAGACTTGTTGAAATGGTCAAAGAGCCATCTTCATTTAGTTTCAGGCCCTCTGCATCAGCATATTCGAGTTGAATGAGGGCAGGATCGGCGCCCGGGTGAACCACAAAATCGTATTTTAACCCCTGCTCTTTGAAATAAATCACCCAGTCGATGCCGGGATAAATGTCTTTCAGGATCACCTTCTCAAAAGACGGAACGCCAGGTATCCCTTCCGGCTTTGAAGGGATGTTGTAGTAGTTTTCGACATAGCTGGTTTTCGTTTCTCCAAACACCCTGGGGTGCGGATTGGCATTCAACAAGCGCATGCTGAACCGGTGGGTCGTGGTTTTGGGCTGTTTTTCCAAAGACCTCCGGTGGTTTGCCAACATTCCGGGATCAACACCGGCGTACCTTTCGGGATATTCCGTTTTTTCAAACTGGTAGCTCAATTCGGTAGCACTGATAAAAATTTTGCACCCCTTGCCATTGGCCATAAACAACACCTCGGGCCTCGCTTCGCCTGCCGGACCGGTGACCTGGCCCTGATTTTCCATAAACAGAAGTTTAGCGCCCTGGCTTTTATGGATGCTTTGTGCCAAAGGCAGCCCGGCTGCAGGTTGTGCCTGCAAAGCCGATGGCTGACCGATGGCAGTTATTCCCAGCACCACCGTGACCAAAAAAGGAACCATAAGTGGGTTGTAAGAGTGCTTTTTCATACTAGTAAAATTTTGATAAACAAGGCCTCGGTTTGTTTTTACACATGCCTGGCATAACCCCGCGAAGCGGCTAAAACCAGTATCCTGCGCAAACGGGCTGGGTTCTGTGCTTAAATAGAGGAAAAGAAAGGAATGGATCAAATAAAGAATGCAACCAAAGTCAGGTTTTAAAAAAAAACATAAATGCGTTTTTTTGATTTAGAAGACTAAAAATCAATCTATTGTTTTGTTTTTAAATCGGTTTTTTAAAAATATAAAAAGCCAGGAAATAAACCCTCTAAAGCAAGGTAGCCGACACTAAAGCACTTCTGTTTTTTAAGACGCCACTCAACCTTCAATAAACCCATTCCAGCCAACCATTCCTTTTTTCAACCCAGTTATCAAATCGGTCAGAACCGCCTTTTTGGTGGCTGTGAATTAATGGTTAAGGGCCTGCCGACTAAAGCCGGCAGACCCCTAAAGATCAAATTTTTTTGCCTGTCAACCAGCGATTAATGCTGAATGATTATTCCTCGTATCACCACATCTGGCACGCCTTCTGATAGGATCCGGATGTGGTAAACCCCGTTGGGAAAAGCGGAAAGATCGAGTGGAACTGCTCCGATGGTTGTTTCGCCGGCCTCCTGTACTTTCAGTCGGCGCCCTTGTAAATCATACACTTCCAACCTCACGCGATGGTTGGCATAAGCGCTCAAATCCAGAGAAACAGCACCGTCAGTTGGGTTTGGAAAAGCCCTGACAGAAAAAGGTGCAGTGTCGGTTTCGGTTTGGCTGGTGACTCCACCGTTTCCTGTTTTCAAAATGAGGCCATCATATCCTGCAATATAGCCCGTATTTTCGTCCGTGAATTGAACCGCATAAAAAATGCCTTCGTTGGCATAGATTTGCAATTCCCAGGTACTGCCGCCATCTGTAGTGCTAAAAATTTGGCCATTCCACCCTACCGCATACCCCTTTGCTTCCGTAGGGAAATCAATGGCGTACAATTGAGGCGAAGTCGTTTCTTCCAGTAAAGCCCAATTGTTGCCGCCATCGGCTGTTGTGACTAAAGCGCTGAGGTACCAGCCACCAATAAAGCCTTTATCGGCCGCTGTAAAAAAAATTGCTTCCAGATTGCTGGTATTAGGTGAAGGGGTATTGATGGGAACAGAGATCCAGGTTTCCCCGCCATCTGTCGTTTTCAGGTATTCCCAACCATAGCCGGTACTCACCGCGTAGCCGGTTTGCGGGGTTGGAAAGTGGATATTGCTCATAGTGCGCAGGGTATTTGGCGTTTTTGGCTCCCAATTAGCACCCCCATTTGTAGTTTTAAAAATCAGGCCATTGCCGCCAAGGCAAAAACCGGTTTGCGAATTGAGGAACAGCAGGTCTCGAAAAGAATGGCCCCCGGGCAGTGCCATTTCCGACCAATTGTTGCCGCCATCCACTGTTTTGAACGCATGGACATCGCCTGCTACAAATCCCGTCGCTTCATCTATGAAATACACCGCATGCAAGTCTTCCGTGGTACTGATAGAAAGGGAGC
>JABWAJ010000749.1 GCA_013361075.1 Saprospiraceae bacterium
GCGGAAGCCTGCCGGCAGCAGGGAACTGCCCTAGTTCATTTCTCTACCGATTATGTGTATGGAGGGCATGCGAACCTGCCTTTGAAGGAAGAAGATCCTGTGAACCCGTCAGGCGTTTATGCGCAAAGCAAATTAGAAGGAGAGCGCAGGGCATTGCAAATCAACCCGCTCACCACCATTATCCGCACGTCATGGGTGTATTCCGGATTCGGAAATAATTTTGTCAAAACCATGCTGCGCCTCGGCAAAGAACGGGGGGAGCTGAAGGTGGTGTTCGACCAGATTGGAACACCGACCTATGCCGGCGACCTGGCCAGTACAGTGCTGACCATGATTGACGCTGTGGAAAACGGGCGGTGTTCACCAGAATTGCTGAACGGGATTTATCATTTCAGCAACGAAGGCGTTGCCAGTTGGTACGATTTTGCCGTGGCAATTTTTGAATTGGCCGGACTTAAAATCAAGGTGCATCCAATTGAAACGAAAGATTTTCCTACGCCTGCCGTTCGGCCAGCTTTCAGCGTTTTGAACAAAGCTAAGATCAAGGCGGCATTTGGACTGGAGATCGCGCATTGGCGGGAAGCCCTGAGGCAGGCAAACCTGTAATGTTTTTACAACCTTAGGGATATAAATCTAAAGCGCAACAATCTCTAACCCTTCAATCTTTTCCAGCAAAGCCGCTTCTTCTAAGTGGATTCCTGCGGTCAGTGCTTTGAGTTGCAGCAACGCTCCATCAGCTTCACCTTTGCGAATAGCAACTTCCACCACCCCCGAATCATCTGTGAATGCCTGACTGAGGAGATGAAAACCTGTTTTTTTGATGGCACCCATCAGGTTGTTCATCAGTGCATAATGAAAGGAGAGCCTGAAAACGGATTCGATGGTTTTTTCAACAATTTCAGCCTGTTGTAAGGCTTCAGCTGCACTTGCTTTGTAAGCCTGAATCAATCCGGACGTGCCTAATTTGGTGCCTCCGTAATAACGCACCACCACCACCAGAACATTGGTAAGTCCGAAGCTGTCGATCTGGCCCAAAATCGGTCGCCCCGCTGTACCGCCGGGTTCGCCGTCATCATTGGCGCGGTAGCGGTTTTTGTCAATGCCAATTCGCCAGGCATAGCAATGATGGGTAGCTTTGGGGTGCAATTTTCGCACCTCTTCCAGGGATGCCTGACATTCAGCTTCTGTAGCAATCGGAAAAGCATAAGTCAGAAACTTGCTGGCCCGTTCGCGAAGTTCAGCCGTACAAGGCGCTGCGAGAGTAAGGTATTGATCTTCTACTTGCCCCATTTTCGCAATTGGTTCAAAACGGCCTGAAAATCCTTATGCAGTGGGGCTTCCAGGGTAATGCGCGCGCCAGTTACCGGATGATCAAAACTCAGTTTGGCGGCATGGAGGGTGACGCGGCTCATCAGCGGTTGCTCCTCTTCGTATTTACCGAGGTTAAAATTGCGTACTTTAATTTCAGAAAGCGACAAGGCTTCCCGTTTCCCGTAAAGGGGATCAACCGCAAGCGGAT
>JABWAJ010000196.1 GCA_013361075.1 Saprospiraceae bacterium
GTACAAAGGTTTTGACTTGAACATCTTCCTCCGTTTCTCGGGTGGTAATATGATCATGAACCGTACGGCTGTTGAATTGTACAATCAGGGCTTCAACAACAACGGAGCAGGAATTATGGGCCGCTGGCAGAGTGTTGAAAACCCGGGCGATGGCCAGACACCAAGAGTATGGCTGAACCGCGATAACTTCATCAACAACCCGGATTTTGCTTCCACCCGTTGGGTAGAAAAAGGCGATTTCCTGCGTTTGGCGAATGTTTCTTTGGGCTATACCTTACCGAAAGCGACCATTCAGAAAGCAGGCATCGAGTCACTGCGCATTTTTGTACAAGGACAAAACCTGCTGACATTCACAGAATACTCTGGTCTGGATCCTGAAACTTCTACCAACTTCAGTACGAACGCTGGTTTTGGCGAAGATTTCAACGGCAACCCACAGCAGCGTGTGATTTCTGCCGGTATCAACCTTGGTTTCTAATCTTAAATTTCCTGAATTATGAAAAATACATTCTTTCATAAAGCAGCCATGCTCTCGACCTTAACTGCTGGGATTCTCTTAGCCGTTTCCTGCGAGAAGGATGTGACTGAACTCAATCCGTACGACCGGATCACCGAAGCAGCAGCGTTTTCTACACCAGAACGTGCTGAACTGTCGATGGTAGGCGTTTATGACGCCGCTCAAAGTGGATTTTACGCGGGAGGCCAGGTACGGGGTTATCCGTTTGGTGCTGCCAACGTAGAACAGGGCGACATGCGCGGTGAAGACATGCTCAACGTAGCAGCTTTTTATGCTTTTACGTACGATGGCACCTATTCATTAGCATCGGCCAACAATGACTTCATGTGGCAAACGCTTTACGGCGTGATCAACAAAGCCAATATCGTCATCGAAGGCGCGCAAAAGGCTGCAACTGACGGTGTGCTTTCTGCTGCAAAAGCGGCTGAATACGAAGGCGAAGCACGCTTCCTGCGGGCTTTGGCTCACCACGAACTGCTGATTCATTTTGCACGGCCTTACGCACATACTGCTGATGCTTCTCACCCCGGTGTACCTTACCGTCGCCTTGCCGTAAACACGGCTGACCGCCAGTTAGAAGCTGCCGCTCAGGGTCGCAATACCGTAAAAGAGTGCTACGATTTCCTGATCGAAGACCTCAATTTTGCAGAAGCCAACCTGCCTGAAACCCGCAGTGCTACAACAAAAATTACGCGTGCCGTAAAAGCTGCTGCTGTGGCGCTGAAAACCCGCGTATATCAGCACAAAGGCGACTGGGCCAATGTAATTTCGGAAGGTACCAAATTGTTGGGAGCCACTACGTATTCGCTGATGGCCGCCCCGGAAGGCGTTTTCGCAAGCAATGGTACCAACACAGAGTCTATCTTCTCTATCGAAAACTCCCAGCCTGACAACCCTGGCGTTAACGGCGCATTGCCGGTGATGTACAGCGTTGCTCCGGGACGTGCATTGGTTGCCATCAGCCCGATCCTTTACAATGCACCTTTCTGGTTGGCAAGCGACCTGCGTCGTACGCAATTGACCAAATCGGCTGCAAACGGCTACTTCTCCAACAAGTATCGCAAAATCACAACTCAGGACGATTTCAACCCGATCATCCGTCTTGCTGAGGTGGTGCTGAACGTTGCAGAAGCGCACTCCCGCCAAAGTGCATCTCCAAGCCAGGCGGCACTGGATTTGCTGAACGCCGTTCGCAACCGCGCGGTTACTACGCCTGCAGACCAGTTCACGCTGGCTTCTTTTGCTACTTCCAAAGACCTGACTGCAGCGATCCTGCGCGAGCGCCGCATCGAGTTTCTGGGCGAAGGTCGCCGTTGGCCGGACATTCACCGTTTGGCGAAAGATCCGGACTTTACAACAGGTGGCGTTCCTTCAAAAGTTGCTTTCGGCAATACAACTCTGGCAAGCTGGGGCGTTGGCCTCAACCACGATGGTACCAATTACACCGGTACCATGAGTATTGCTGCCATTCCATACGACAATTTCCGTTTCGTATGGCCTATTCCGCAGTCTGAGCTGAATACCAACCCGGTATTGGCTGGTCAGCAGAATGAAGGCTGGTAATCCGATCCGGATACTATGATGCATACGTAAAGAGCGCCGCACCGGGAAACTGGTGCGGCGCTCTTTTTATGATACCGTTCTAATGGGCAGCCATGGTCAGATAGTCTCTTGCAGGAAAGCAGAAGGCGCTGCTACCATAAGCCTTTTCAAGGTTTGGGAAGACATAAATGGCCCACCATGATAGAAGCTGGAGAGCATAAACTGAAATTCCGATGGGGTCGTATTTTGCAGAACAAACCCATCTACCCCGGCTTTCAACAGCGCAATAAGTAAGGTTGTACTTTGAGCAGAAGCTATTGCAATGATTTCAGCGGCAGGGTGAAATCTTCTTATTCTGGCAATAAGGAACAGGTCTACTGAAAGCTCATCGCTGTCGACAAAAATTAAATCAAACGAATTGGCCGAGCCCAGCGCCAAAAATTCTGAAGCACTGTAAAGTGGAATTGGGCATTGAAAATAACGTACGGCTTTGGCTTTGTTGATCAGCCGGATCAAAGGTTCGGGTTTGTTCCCGACGAGACTGGCGTGGAACATGGTTGCGTATTTGGTATGTTGTTAATGGTGTTTGCACAGGCATGATAAATTTGGTTTTGGGGTTAGCCGGAAAACGTAACTGAATCTGAAAAGAGTGGGAAATAGCCACAAATTGCATGTCGTAAAAATACCGCTTCTCCGGGTAAACTTCCGGTATACAGGATGATTCGGATGTTTGGAGGAATAAACAGGGCCTTTGGGATGGATAAACGTTTTTGAGCCTTTTAGCAGGTTATTTCGACCGAAAATTTGTTGGTCATGGTATTTGGGATGTTCAGGTGCTCAAAACAAGGGTTTATCCTCATTCCCGTTTTATTTAGCGCGCAATGATCCATCTTTGTATTGAAAAATGAACGTAAATTTGTTTCTTATAGCAAAGCCGTATCTGAATAGAGGATACGGCTTCTTTTTTGTATACAAACAGTTGGGCTGCCTGTAGCCCATCGCAAGCCAAAGAATTCACCCTACCGCATTCGCGTTTCCAGACTATACCCGTCGCAACAAGTCTGTTGAATAGCGGGCCTTACTTCAATAGTTTTAAAGAAGTCAAAAACATTTTCCGGTATGCATAGCCTATAGGCAAGGTCTCATTGTTAATGAATACAGCCCCCTCACTGGGATGAAAAGAATCTATGTGTCTGGTATTCAGTAAATAAGATTTGTGGGCACGAAGGAATCCCCAGGGTTTCAGTTCCTCTTCCAATATTTTCAATTGCACGTTTGTAGGGTAACTTCTATTGCCCATTTTGGCATAGCTCATTTTTTGATCTGCATAAAAATAAGCAATATCCGAAATGGAAATGGCTTTATAACTGTCGCCCACCTTGAAAAAAAATTGAGCGTCAGCTTCCGGGGCTTGATGAACAGCGGGTGTATTGGGTTTAATCGGAAGTTGTGTATGGGATGTTTGCCGATCATTTATCAGCTGGTGCAGCAGAATATTTTCCCGTTGTAAGGAAACCAATTCCAGGGTTTGTAACAACTTGATCAAAGAAAGCTCTTTGCTCATAAAGCTGATCGGCTGTAATTCCTGAAACTCCTCGGGATTATATTGTTTTAAATGGGATGTCATAAAAACCAGCGGCAAGTTAATGCTGTGTTGTCTGAGCCAGTAACCTATTTCAGTCCCCTTTTTTTGATCAAAAGTTACATCCGCGTCTATAAACAGTACATCGGCCTGAATATTGTCGAAAATAGGTAGCGTATTCTTACCAGGATCAATTATATCTATTTCAGTCACCCCAATATCATTCAGCAAAATGAGGAGCAACTTTAAGAAGGCGGTGTCTTCCTTGATTATGACTAATCGAAGATTTGTAAATTTGTTTTGCAAAGTCATGGTGTAGAGGGTTTGTTCATTTCCGGAAAATGACCCTTAGAAAACTCAATCTAGGTGTAATTTTCCTTCTTACAAATCTACACTCCAATAATACGAATGAACGCATGCATTATCCGTGTAAACGGTATTTATTCCGAAATGAACGGATATCCGTGCATAGGTTTGGGCGAAAAATTGAATGCTAATCTCCAGTCGAAAGCTCAATCGCTTTGGTCAGCAGTGCTATTTTGTGGTTTTTGCTGCTGCCGGATTGGATGCCTAAGGCGGAATACATGCGCCGCAGGGATGAACTGATTCCCTCTTCGCTGAGAAAGAGCGACTCAGCGATTTGATGGTTGCTGATGGTAGGGGACTCGGCCAGCAACTGAAGAATTTTCCAGGCAGTTTCTCCCAGCCTGGATCCAACAGCAGCTTCTATTTTTTCTTTATCGAGCATGGGTTTTTCCCCCACCCCAGAAGCAGACAAGGTTTGTTTGGCTACACTTTCGCGCAACTGGCTGATCTTGAGCAGTGCTTCAGCGCGCTCTGCCTTATATTTGACGTTGCGGTTGTAAATATATAGCGCGCCCCCACCTATGATGATTGCAATGACCCAAAGTAAGATGAAGAACCTGCGCTGTCCGGCGATCCGGGTTTGGGCAAGTTCCTGTTCAAAGGCAATTCGATCCTGCAATTGTTTTTTTTCGTATTCGTATTGAGCTTCACTTCTGGCGATGGATTGCAATTGTTTTTGACTGTAAATACTATCCTCGGTTTGGCTATGCAGCTTGTACATAGCAAGTGCAGGTTCGTACTGCCTCTGGGCTTCGTAGGTTTCGTAAAGAAGCGGAGCGATGTTGGATAGCAGATTTTTTTTATCGGCTGCCCGGGCCATCGCAAGCGCACGTTGACCCAAAATAAGCGTGGAATCCGGAAATTGAGTTTTGTACACCTTGGCTAAACGGTAAAGGGTTTGCGCCTGACCGATTTTATTGCTTTTATCCTGAAATTCCCGCATGGCGTTTTTATAATTACCTATGGCCAGCGCCGGTTCGTTCATCAGGGCATATACTTCACCGATATTCATATAACTGGTACCGTATAACCCTTCTAAATGTAACTTTTGTGCCATTTGTAAGCCCTGAACATAAAACTTCAGGGCTTCGGAAAGGTTGTTGGTGCCTTGGTGGGCAATCCCGATGCTACTTAGGCTGATGCTGATCGCTGCCGTATCTCGTGCTGTTTCCGCAATTTTCAGACGCTTTTGAAAATAATACAGGGATTTGTCGTACTCTTTAAGCCCCAGATAAGCATTCCCCAGACCCAAATTGGACTTTAAGATCAGTTTTTGATCGTTCAGTTTTTCCGCCAGATTGGAAGCCCGCAGGTAATAGTCAATGGATGTAGCATAATCAGAGTGGGTATTGTAAATATTTCCTATTGCATGAAGACAATTTGCATAGTGCATTTCATTATGGAGACTGTCTGCCAACGCCATGCTGCGCTTGGTGAGGGTTTCGGATGTTTCTAATTCGCCTCCTTGCAAGCTGGCAATGGCCATATAGTATAAAAACTTCATTTCGTAGAAAGCCATGTATCGCTTTTTGGCAAATTGGTAGCCCGTTTGGGCCTGCGCAAACGCAGAATCCGCATTTGAATTTTGTCCATATGAGCAGAAAGCTGAAAGGGCCTTGAGCCGGGCGGTATCCGGCAGGCTTTTGTTGCGCCAACTGCTCCAAAGCGAATCGAGGTTAAGTGACTGTGATAAAGCATCAGGGCAAATGACGCACCATAAGAACAACACGAAGCCCATTCGGCTTATAACTCCGCAAGGTTTTTGGTAGTTGCGTTCGACCATTTCAGCATATCTGGGGAAAAGCATGGTTTTCATGATTTTTAAGTTTTAGTGGCTTCGTATTGGCACTTTTTGACTACTTAGAGTTTGTAAGTTATTATAAAAATACGACAAAAAAAACTGTAAAACAGGCATCATTTCCATTTTTCAGTCCTCAATATTCCGGGAGCACTGCAAAGATTGCGCCCTAACTCAACAATAGGCCTACCAGGATTCCAGAACACTTGTAACATCGCTTTTAGTGGATTTGCTTAATTGAAAGTGAATCATCCCCCTTCCTTACCTCACCGGATGGATGAAGAGATTTTGGATTGTTGAAAAATCATATCCGGAATTTGAGCCTCAAATAAAGTTACATAGCTGTGATATTTTTACAAAACAGGAATGAACAAGACTTATATGGAATGAACGCTGTATTTTAAAGGATAAACGAATATGCTCTTTTGATTACAACATGTTGTTTCCGATTTCAAACTTTATCCATACAAGTAATTCGTTCATTCCATAGGTCATGCGTTTGTCTTACTTATCGCCTCCTATGTGCCTCGCTTGTATTCTATTTGTATTGGAATTACAAATTTAAGACGACATCTGAACAAAACGGACAAAAATTCTCCTTGTAATTCACCTCCCTCCAGATTAGTTGGCCTTTTACCCTATTTCCTTAGTATGGGGTTCTCAGCCAGTGTATGGTAAAAACAAATCACTAAACTCTTATGTGTACACACTACAGCTCCCAACTGCTCTATCCATTTTTAGATTGCTTTCCTGCCTTTGATTGTGGCCGCGTGGCGGTGCAAACCATCAAGACTCTTGTGCTCCGCTCTTGTATCACCAACACAGGGCGTCACTTTGAAGAACAAGAACAACACACGATCCCTTAACGTGATTTGCGATCTGACGCTGAGCCATCACCAATGCTCGGAGGAGAAAGGCTGTATGGATTACTGCAGCGTAAGCTATTGGAGCAAATCTTCAGCCATCCAGTTAAATCATTTCTAAAATACTATTTATGCTCAACCAGGCTAGGCTCTTCCGGAGCATTGACGGATGCATTTTTAATAACTATGACAAACTATTAATACGATGAGAAACCTCTATAACGGAGAAAGGGAATATACCCCTTCACTAAAGTTAAGGGCGAAGCAGATGCCCCTTGCGGCATACTGCAGTACTCAAACTCGGAGTCGTGTTCGCTATGCATTGCGCTCCCTGATTTGCCTGCTTTTAAGCAGTTCAGTATTCAGTAGCCTTCAGGCGGCGACAACGTCTCCTTTGGTCCTTACCGCTAAGTACAGGCAAACATTAGCCTGGGACCGTTTTTTGATGGGTGATTTTTCCTTTTTGGGGAAATTATCTGCAGCGGCAGACCGTAAAGATGGGGCTGCGTTTTATTTTGGGAGTAAGCGCCTGGAGGCTTTGCGTGAGCGTCACTACGCAAACGCAGAACCCTTTTTCGACTTCACAGAGTTGAAAACCCCGGGCGAATCTCAACAAATGATGTCGGAGTCTCTCCCTGCCGGTACCCTTATCATTGCCATGGACTTTGCTTTGCAGGAGAGTAGCGAAACCCGGGTACGGCAGGCTTACGGCTTGGCTGTCCGCTTGTTGCACGCCGGCATACCACTCAAATGGATCATTAATCCTGCCAAAGCAAACAGAACTGCCAATGATTTCAGCGCCTCCGCTCGCCGTCTGTATCCAACCACGAGTACTTATGCTACCCGGAACTTCAAAGCCGGCCCGATTGCCATCTTTCCCGGCTTCGAGGCCCAGGCACAAACTGTAATCAACAGCTTTGGTAATGGAATCAGGGTATATGAGCTGCAAAATGCCACCACTGTGGATGTGCACTCCAACCTTACCCACAAGCCTTTTGTATTTGTGGAAGTAACTCAAAATTCCACTATTCATACCAGTATTTTGAGTGCGGCCGGCCTTTCTTCCGGAACGCACTACACTACGGGTAATCTCACGACAATTGACGCCGACGAATGTGTCACCATCATCACGGTTCCGCACAATGACGCCATCTCCAGTGCCCAAAAGAATGCTGTAAAAGCTTTCGTACGCAGTGGTGGCAACTTTTTTGCCCAGTGTGCGGCCGTACGGGGTTTTCAGGCGGCTGACCCTCGGGTATTTACCAATGCCGGATTCAGAGACACACCGGGGGTGGGTACCTTTTTATACGATAATCCTCAGGAGCCTTCTGCTCAATTTGAAGGCAATATCGAAGATGAAGCCGGCTCCTTGGTGGACTTTGGGTTTAACACCGATCCGCCGGGTGGTACCCGTATTGTGCACGATAGTGACAATGATTTTAAAGCCTACACCGGCCGAATTGATGGCGTCACTGCCAGTGGTGGTGGGTACGTTCATTATTTGGGTGGACACGACCATGGCGGCGATATAGATGCCGATCGCTACTACCTGAACGCCGTCTTGCGTTCTGCCATACGGCCAACAAGTTGTAATCTCAATTTAGGCCCCGTCGCTCAAAACGACAGCGGTACCATAGACTGCGGCAATGCCTCCGTCACCATCAATGTACTGGCCAACGACACCGACCCACTGGGTGGCTCCCTCACCGTGAACCTGCTGGGCAGCGGTACGAGCGGCACCTTTGTCAACAACGGCAATGGTACCGTCACTTACACCGGCAACGTCAGTGGATTATGGAGTGCTGATCAGGTCACTTATGAGGCTTGTAATGGTACTTCCTGTAGCCAGGCTACCATTACGATCACTGGCCCAAGTACGACCACGAATTCGATCCAAGGCACCGTTTTCAACGATGCCAATAACAATACCGTTTTGAACGGTGGAGAGAGCGGCGTTGCAGGAATAACCGTTCAACTTTTTGAAACCGGAAACCCAACTCCAGTCCAAACCACCACCACTACTGCCGGAGGCGCCTACGGATTTACCGTGAATCCTCCCGTTAGTTGTACAAGTGGAACTTTGTTAGCCAGTGAAGATTCATTTACGGCCCAAGAAGCAGGTAATACGAACTATGGTACTTGTAACGAGCTTGGCATGTCCAGTTACAATGGTAATTTTGATGCCTACACTTACGCGCGTTTCAATTTGAGTGGAATCAATAGCGCTTGCCCAATTGTATCGGCACAGTTTATTGTAACGCATACGAGTTCGAGTACTTGTTGGGGCGAAGGCGGGTCTTCAACGCCCTTCACCTTTGAGGCGCGCAGGCCTACCGGTTCCTGGACAGAAGGTGGGCTCACCTGGAACAACCAACCTGGCAATACGGGTAGCTACGGAACCCAAACCGGAAGTAGGAGTGATGCTGCGGGTGTCAACTACACCTTCGATGTTACCAGCCTGGTTCAAGGATGGTTAAACAACACCATCACCAATAACGGTATCGT
>JABWAJ010000197.1 GCA_013361075.1 Saprospiraceae bacterium
CTCCTTTGGCCAGTGAGCAATATTTCCAGATCCATACAGAACCTTCGGCTACAACCAAAGATCTGACCCGCTACATCGCCGAGTTTAAAGACCGCATTGCTGTTTTTCACTACGGCGGCCATGCTGGCAGCGAACAAATATTTCTCACCGATGTGACGGCCAATGCTTCCGGTTTGGCACAATTGCTGGCAGCACAACCCAACCTTAACCTGGTTTTTCTCAACGGCTGTTCCACCAAAGCACAGGTAGACCTGCTGCTGGAACTCGGTGTGCCGGCAGTTATTGCCACCAGCGTTCCCGTTTCCGACCCGGGGGCAAAAGATTTTGCCGATGTTTTTTACAAATCCATGGCGGCAGAACACAGCATTGAAAGTGCTTTTAAACTGGCTGCTGCCAACTACCTGCTGCTTAAGGGAGAAGCGGTGGGCATTTACCGAGGCATCTCCCTCCATACCCCCGACCAGGAGAAAGAAACCCTGCCCTGGGGGCTTTATGTCAAAAAAGACAAAGACGCAGCCTTAGACTGGAAATTACCGCGCAAAAGTGCCTCCTCCTTTATCGTTCGGGGTGCCGGACGCAAATATGAGGCCAACCGGGCGATGAACCAACGGCTCATCGAAACCATT
Source organism: Saprospiraceae bacterium (assembly GCA_013361075.1). Taxonomy (GTDB): domain Bacteria; phylum Bacteroidota; class Bacteroidia; order Chitinophagales; family Saprospiraceae; genus JABWAJ01. The sequence goes on from JABWAJ010000197.1 coordinate 627, forward strand.
GCCAATGCCATTGCGCCTTACAGCGAAATCATCAACGATATGGTGGAAAGCGCACGCCGCAGCGGCCGCGAACCCCGCCTGCGCGATCTGCGAGCCGCCGTAGTGGACGCCTTCCCGACGCCCATTGGCACCCACCTGCGCAAGTTATTGTTGTTGGAATCTGCCGGCGTAGAGCGGTTATCCAAAATAGTAGAAGTGTTTACCGTTTCTTCCGAATTGCTGGCGTACATCCTGCTGGCCCAGTTGTGGGATGAAAAATTTCGCCTCCCTGGGCTGAACATACCGGACGAACAAAAGCAAGCAATCAAGGCGTTTTTTGAAATGAAGGAAGGCAACTGGGAAACCTATGACCACCTCGCTTTGATCAGAGCGGTAGCCGACGTGTTCGCAGCGAATAACATCCCAACCTTCATCACGGAATTCAATGCCCTGCGCGAACAATTTTACGCAGAAAGCGGATTTCAATTGGCCCAGCAATTTCTGCAGGAGATGAAACAGGAGTTATTAGGGGCCATTGCCGCAGATGAAATTGAAAGTTTCTGCGTTCAGGCAGAAGACCATCTGTGTGAAATCTTCCGACACATCGGCTTTTGTGCCAAATACAAATTAGCCACCGTAAAAACCATTGAATTGCTGAAACGACGCCACGAAGTGCCCCGCTATCGGCACAATATTGTCGTCCTCGACAAAGTAAGCGCCGGCGTGCTGGACGATGTGCTCGAAAGTGATGTATTTTCAGACAACAATTCCGTAGTTTTGCTGCACAGCGACGACGCTGTATCACCGTTTCTCAACCTTTCTCCCTTTTTGATTGACGAGAATGCCCTGAAAGGACAGCAAAACTCGAAACTTTTCTTTTTTCGCTATATAAGCGGAAATCAGTTTACTTATGTATTGGCCGATACCCTGAAAGACCGGTTAGATCTTGACGCCGGGCTGTACGAACCCCTGAAACAGCAATTTGATACTTTTTTCAGAATCGTCCTTTGAGAAATCAGATATTAGAAAAAACATCACGAAGTGGTTTTTAATTTATTGAAAATCAGTCGCATGAATCAAAATGTCTAAAATCTAACATCTAATGTCTAACATCTAACAAATGAAGCAGTCTCCATTCAAATTCCTGGATGCTTACGAAAAGCAGGACAAAGACATCTTCTTTGGCCGGGAAACTGAAGTGGATGCACTGTACCAAATGACCTACCAAACCAACCTCATGCTGGTGTACGGCATGTCGGGAACCGGAAAAACCAGTCTGATTCAATGCGGATTGGCCAACTGTTTTGAATCGAGCGACTGGTTTGCCATTTCCATCCGAAGACAGGAGAACATCAATTCTGCACTGATTCGCGAGTTGCGCTCCAGGGACGCAGAAGACTCTTTTGAACCGGATTTTACCCTGCCGCAAATGGTACATTCGCTGTATCTGGATTACCTGCGGCCGATTTACCTCATTTTCGACCAGTTTGAAGAGTTGTACATCCTTGGAGACGAAACCGAACAGGAAACTTTTATACAAGCCATGCACGACCTGCTTGACGCAGATTTGCCCTGCAAGGTCGTGATCGCCATCCGGGAAGAATACCTGGCGCACCTGTCCAATTTTGAGCGCAGCATTCCACGCCTTTTCGACAAACGCCTGCGCGTAGAACCCATGACGAGGGCCAATGCCCGCCGGGTAATTCTGGAAACGGCAAAGAACCCCAAATTCAACATCCATCTATGCGCTGATGAAGTAGCCGACGACATTATTGACAGCGTTACCGGCGGAGTAGGGCGGGTGCAGCTGACCTACCTTCAGGTTTTTTTGGACAAAATGTACCGGATGGCCTGGCTGCGGGATGCCACCGACATTATTTTTGATGAAGACCTGGTGCGGGAAGTCGGCAAAATTGAGGATGTCTTGTCTGATTTCCTCGATGAGCAAATTGAGGTTTTTGCGAATGAAATTGCCAGTCGCGACGAAGCCTTGCGCTGGCTGCGCGCTTTTGTATCGGAAAAAGGCACCAAAATGCCCGTGAACCGGCATGCACTCATCGAACGGCTGCCCGAAATGAGCGAACCGAAGCTCAATATTTTCCTCGAATTTTTTGTCAACAGGCGCATCCTGCGACCCTTAGACAACGACCAGTACGAATTGACCCACGACAGCCTCGCGGCACGTATTTTTCAAACCCACCCGAAAGGTACTCCCTTGCCGGAATTGTCTTCCGCGTACCCCCGCGACATTAGTCCTTTTGCCGGTTTCGCTCCTTACAGTCAAAATATGGCCGCCCAGTTTTTTGGCCGCGAAGAGGAAGTGACCACCCTGTTCAACCAAATCGTGAACGAAACACAAACCCGGCTGACCCTCGTTTTTGGTCAGATGGGAGTTGGCAAAACGTCCCTGATGCTGGCTGGATTGTTGCCGCGCCTCGAAGTCCTGTACAAATCCAGTTACCTCCGCATCAACCGGGAATGGACCCAAAGCATACTCGTTCGCGACTTGCTCTCCGTGGAGCCACAGCCAGGAGAACCCCCGATTTTGCTGGATCTTGTGTTTGAAAATGCTCCTGTGCAACCCTCGGAAACGGAACGGAAAGTGATCATTTTTGATCAGTTTGAAGAGGCATTTATCTGGATGCAGGCCCCCGGTCAATTGCTCCATTTTTACCTGCATCTTGCCCATTTGCTGGAGTCGCGCCGCAACTGCGACCTCGTACTGGTGGTGCGCGATGAGTTTTTTTCACAGCTTCAGGATATGGAAGCGTTCATTCCCAATATCCTCGAAGAGCAATTCCGGGTGCGACCGGTAGATCCCCGCACTGCAGCCCGCATCATCACCCAGATGGCTGAACGCGCCGGCATTACTTTCGAACGCCCCGAGCTGGTGCAGCGCATCGTACAGCAGATAACCGAACCAGACGGCAAAGTCAACCTGACTTACCTGCAGTTGTATATGGAGCGCCTGTATGCCGCGGCAGGGTAGTTGTTGTTTGTTGTTCGTTGTTTGTTGTTCGTTGTTTGTTGTTGGTTGTTTGTTGTTCGTTGTTTGTTGTTCGTTGTTTGTTGTTGGTTGTTTGTTGTTCGTTGTTTGTTGTTCGTTGTTCGTTGTTGGTTGAGCCGAGTCGAAACGAAGTTGTTCATAAATAAAAAATACGAACACCAGGTATGGCTACATTGAAGAGTTTTGAAGAACTGGAATGCTGGAAAGCCTGCGGAGAAATCGTTCGATGGGCAATGGAGGTAAGTGCAAAATTTCCAAAAGATGAGAACTTTGACTTGAAGGATAACATGAGGCGAGCGGCTCGTTCTGCTACCAGAAATATTGCAGAGGGTTTTGGACGGCATCACCACAAAGAAAACATGTAGCACTGCCGGATTTCAAGAGGATCACTTTACGAATTGATTGACGATGTAATAACTGCATATGAAGAAAAATACATAACAGAACCAGAATATGAACATGCCCGACAACTCATCAGTCGTTCAATTCAGCTGCTTAATGGGTATATCAATTATTTAAAAGGGTTGAAGTAGCACGATAGAAAGGAAAACACCATCGAGAAGTAAGCATTAATTAACCAGCAACCAACAACTTCGTTTCGACCCGGCTTCGACTCCGCTCAGCCGACAGCTCAACGAACGAACAACGAACAACTTCGTTTCGACTTCGCTCAACGAACAACCATCAACGAACAACCATCAACCAACAACTATCAACCAACAACCAACAACTATCAACGAACAACCATCAACCATCAACCATCAACCATCAACCAACAACCATCAACCATCAACCAACAACTATCAACGAACAACCATCAACCAACAACCAACAACCAACAACCATCAACGAACAACCAACAACCATCAACGAACAACCATCAACCATCAACGAACAACCATCAACCAACAACCAACAACTATCAACCAACAACTATCAACCATCAACCATCAACCAACAACCAACAACCAACAAATCCTCATGCACCTCACCATCCGTAACTACGACCTCCGCCTCCGGCACACCTTTACCATTGCCCACGAATCGCGGCAAGTGCAACCTACCCTGATTGTGGCGCTGCACGACGGCGACCTGACCGGCCTTGGCGAAGCGACTGCCACGCGTTACTACGGCTTATCAGTTGACCAGATGACGCAAACCTTAGAAACGCTGCGGGAGCAGATCGAAACGACCCCGCTGGAATCCCCCGAACAATATTGGGCGGCCCTGCATCCCCAACTGAAAGACCACCCCTTTGAGCAATGTGCGCTCGATGTGGCTGCACACGACCTGCACGCGCAACGGCTGGGCCTGCCCCTCTACCGGGTATGGGGCCTTTCTCCCGAAAACACGACGATGACCAATTACACCATCGGCATAGCACCCGTGGAAGAAATGGTGGCCAAAATGCAGGAAATGCCCTGGCCCGTATACAAAATTAAGCTGGGCACCCCTGACGACGTGGCCATTGTGCGCGCCCTGCGCGAACACACCGACGCCCTGTTCCGGGTAGATGCCAATTGCGCCTGGACGGTGGAACAGACCCTTGAATACGCACCTCAATTGCAGGCGCTTGGTGTAGAATTCATCGAACAACCCCTGAAACCCGGCGACTGGGACGGCATGAAATACCTGTACCAACACTGCCCCCTGCCCCTCATGGCCGACGAAAGTTGCCAGCGCGAAACCGACGTGGCCCATTGCGCCGGGCATTTCCATGGCGTCAACATCAAACTGATGAAATGTGGCGGCCTCACACCTGCCCGCCGCATGATCGCCGAAGCCCGCGCCCTGAACCTGAAGGTCATGGTAGGCTGCATGACGGAGTCCACCGTTGGCATTTCGGCCATCGCTCACCTGCTTCCCCTGCTCGATTATGTGGATATGGACGGAGCCTTGCTGCTGGCAGAGGATATTGCCACAGGGGTGCGGATTGAGGGTGGGAAGACGCGTTTTGCAGAGCGGGCGGGGACGGGGGCACGGTTGATTCGGTGAAATTTGTAATCTGATTTCCTTTATTGAGGATTCATACTAATTGACATTTTCAAGAATCAGAGGGAAAGGGAGCAACGTTTACTTTTGAAGTTTAGTAAACGTCATGTTTACAAAAACGTCCAGTAGTATGTTGAAGAATACATGATTGTTGATGTGAGAAATACGTTTGATATTCCCTTATATTTGTAAATAAAACAGCATCATGCTTACCATTCCTTCTGAATTCGTCCTTGCAACCCGGCTAACAGATTCTGAGATGTTGTCCGAGATTGCAGTCATGTTGTTCCAAAAAGAGAAATTAACGCTTGGGCAAGCTTCCCGGCTCGCAGGAATGCCCCAGTATAAGTTTCAATTAGAATTAGCCAGCAGAGATATTCCCGTGCATTATGGCGTTGAAGAGTATCGGGAGGATTTAGAAACCATGAAATCTTTGGGCTTGTGATTGTCGTGAGTGATACTTCGCCTATTATTAATTTAGCGATTATCGGAAAACTTGATCTTTTGCCGGATTTGTTTGGTAAAATCGTCATCCCACAAAAGGTATTTGACGAGATCACTATCCAGGGCGCAGACATGCCGGGAGCTGATGAACTAAGGGCAGCAACCTGGGTAGAAGTAAAGAATTGTACTAATATTGGCCTAATTCAGGCACTTCAATTGCAAGTTGATCCTGGAGAAGCCGAAGCAATTGGTCTGGCTATGGAAATGAATGTTCAAATGTTGCTTATAGATGAGCGAATAGGTAGACAGCTGGCCAAGGAATTTCAATTACCAATAATGGGCCTGCTGGGTGTACTGAAAATAGCAAAAAAGAAGAACCTTATCCAACAAATCAAACCACTCCTTGACCAACTTATTCATATTGCCGGATTCAGAATAGCAAAAGAGTTGTACAAAGAAATTCTTGAATCGGAAGGAGAGCATTCCCAAAGTTAAAAAAATCTGTCCCTGAATTATACCGTCATGGTAGGCTGCATGACGGAGTCCACCGTTGGCATTTCGGCCATTGCCCACCTGCTCCCCCTGCTCGATTATGTGGATATGGACGGAGCCTTGCTGCTGGCAGAGGATATTGCCACAGGGGTGCGGATTGAGGGGGGGAAGACGCGTTTTGCAGAGCGGGCGGGGACGGGGGCACTCCTCACTCCAAAATCTTAAACGTCGTCCTCCTGTTTTTCTGGTGTTCCTCTTCAGTGCAGCGGGCGCAGAGGCAGTTTACTTCCAATTGGCCTTCGCCGTAGCCGCGGGCGATGAGGCGCGCGGGGTCAATACCTTTGGTGATGAGGTAGTCCACGGCCGATTGGGCGCGGCGTTGCGAAAGTTGTTCGTTGTAGCCGTCGCCGCCCCGGCAGTCGGTGTGCGACGAGAGCTGGATGCGGATGTCGGGGTTGAGGCGCAGGGTTTCTGTAAGGGCATCCAGTGTAGGTTTGGCATCATTGCGGATGTCCCATTTGTCATAATCGTAATAGATGTTTTCAAGGCGGATTTCCGTTTCTATGTAAATCTTATCGAGTACAATTTCCAGTTCAAAGCGCTGAACCGGGTTTTCCGGGTCTCTGCCGATGCCTTTGGTAGAAAAAGCGGCTTTGTTGTTCAGGTAGCTTTCGGCGGAAGCCAAAAAGTTGTAATCCATGTTTTCGCCGAGGTCGAGCGTAAATAGCCCTTCTTCGTTCACAGTAACCGTTTTTTTCTCTTTTCCGAAGCGGATGTCCACTTTCGCGCCGGCGAGCGCCTTGCGGCCCAGCACGCGGCTGTTGGGGTTGCCTGGCTCTTCGAATATTTTTTCCAGCACGTAGCCATCGAGGATCATTTTGTAAACCAGAGGCTTCAGCTTGGTTGAATCTACTGGTGGGGCTGGTGGAGGGATGCGCTTTTCAAAGCGGTAAATGTCGTCGCTTCCGGCGCCGCCTTGCCGGTTGGAACTGAAATAGCCCACCTGGAGCACGTCTTTTTCCAGTGTTGCCCCGTGGTCAATGATGAATCCGAAATCGTCGCCACCGGAGTTGACCGGCAGTTTCAGGTTGTAGGCGGGTGCCCAGGATCCATTGTTCATCTTGTAGGTCCTGAAAATATCCAGGCCGCCCATGCCAATGTGGTAATCGGAAGAAAAGTAAAGCGTGTCGCCATCCACGGAGGGAAATTTTTCATTGCCCGGTGTATTGATGCTGCGTCCCATCAATTCGGCTTTGCCCCAGCCTTCCGCCGTTCGGGTGGATACCCAGATGTCGTAGCCGCCCCAGCCTTCGGGGTGGTTGCAGGAAAAATAAAGCTTTTTGCCGTCGGCAGAAATGGCAGGCTGGCCGTAGTTCAGGTTTTCGCCTTCCAAAAGCTCAAGCGGCCGTGCGGGCAGCCAGGCACCGTTTTTGATTTCGCTAAGCAAAATTTTGCAATGTGCATCTTCTTTTTTTCCGCCGTAACAGCGCGTAAAATACACTTCATTCTGGTTGCTGCTGAAAACCGCGGCACCTTCGTTATCGGGGGTATTGAGGGTTTCGCTGAATCCGGTCACCACGCTGCCCGAAGCGTCGGCGATGTAGAGGTCGGAAAAAGCGTTGCCCGTCCAGTTGTACGTATCTTCGCCGGTGCTGTTTTTGCGGTCGGAAGTAAACACCAATTGGTTGTCTTTGAACAGAGCCGGCGCATAGTCGGCCACCGGGGAGTTGAAGGGCAATGGCTCTACCACGTATTCTTTGGTTTTGGTCTGTTTCCAGCCCAGCGCATTTTCGCAGGCGCTGATTTCCCGGCGGTATTCATAGGGGCTGCCAATTTCAATACCGAGGTCTTTGAAAGCGCCAATGGCTTCTTCGTATTGCTCGGCCTGTTTCAGCGCGGAGGCATATTCATGCAGGGCATCCACCCCGGCCTGGTTGTCATACGCGGTGCGGAACCACTGGATGGACACGTCGCTTTTGCCCAATTCCTTATACGACAACCCGAGCAAATAGGCGATTTTTCCTTTTTCAAGGCGGGTTTTGGCTTTGTTGTATTCCTTTTGGAGCAGGCCCGTGGCTACGGAATATTGCTTCCGCTCGTACGCGGTGCGCCCATCCCTTATTTTTTGTGTGTAATTGCAGGCAGCTAAAAAGGCCAGCATCAGAATAATGAGGAGTCGTGTAGTTTGTCCGGGCATCTGGTAAGGATTTTGAACCTTGAAGATACAATAGTAACGCTTCTTTAAGGGCTTTGTTGCCAAGTGAAAGGTGGTAGTCGGTCAATACAAAGACAGATTCAAATTTCCTGAAACGACAAGAGCCACCCCCGAACATCAGGGATGGCTCTTGTTCAATAATGAACTTCAAAACAAACGATGTTATTTAGCAGCCGTAGCTTTGCCAGTCGTTTTTTTGGTGCTTGGTACAGCTTCCGGTTGTTTTTCTTTCGTAAAGTCGTACATCAGAGCGGTTGCTACGTAAACCGAAGAGTACGTACCGGCGAGGATACCGGTCAGCAGGGCAAATGCAAAGCCTTTGATGCTGGCACCACCGAAGAAGAACAACACGATGACCGTGAACAAGGTCGTGGCCGACGTAAGCGACGTACGGC
>JABWAJ010000198.1 GCA_013361075.1 Saprospiraceae bacterium
AGTCACGACAAAAACCGGCAGCGAATCTGGATCGGAACGAATGGCAGCGGCCTGGTGTGCTGGAACCGTGGAGTTGAGGGAAAAGATTCGCTTCAATATTTTTCCAAAAAGGAAGGGCTTTCCTCGGAAATCATTTACAGCCTGGCGTTTGACCAAAGGGGGCAATTGTGGGCAGGCACCGGAAACGGCATTAATCGGATTCAATATGGCAATAATGCGATTCGCGTCCGGGCCTATGGAAAAACCGATGGTGTGCTGGGTATTGAAACCAATCAGAATGCCATTTTGGCTGAGCCTAACGGCAATATCTGGTTTGGAACCACTAAAGGGCTTTGCCGTTACAACCCGGAATCAGAAATCCAAAAGCCGGTGGCATTTAAAGCTTTGCTCACCAGTGTAGAACTGTTTTCAGACACTTTTCCGGCAAGCAAACTCACCGACAGCCTCACTGCCTGGTACCCTATTCCGGTAGGATTGCGTTTGGGACACCGCCAAAACCACCTTACATTTGAATTTACGTGTGTGCCCATTGCTGACCCGGGTACTGTGAAATTCCGCTATCAGCTGATGGGCTTAGACGAACAGGTATCTGCTACTACGGCCAACCGTTATGTGGTGTACCCCGATCTGCCGCCCGGTAAGTACGAATTTAAAGTGTGGGCAGGCGACGACGATTCGGGTTTTGTAACAGAACCCGCTACCATGGCCTTCGAAATCATTCCGCCATTTTATCAGGTAGCGTGGTTTCAGTTTTTGGTGGTGGGCATTCTCATTGGCATCGGCGCACTCATCCAGTACGTTCGGGCACGCTGGAAAGCCCAGCGTGAACTGGAGATAGAACGCTTGCGCAAGGAAGAACAAGACAAAGTGCGCCGCAGGGTTGCGGAAGATTTTCACGATGAACTGGGCAATAAGCTAACCCGTATTTCGGTCCTCACAGAGGTTTTGCAGGCGAAACTAAATGGTACTGCACCTGAAATTGGAAAAATCATTGGCCAGATGCGCGAAAATTCTGCCGCGCTCTACAGTGGTACCAAGGACATCCTGTGGTCGCTTCACCCGGATAGCGACAACCTGTACGAGATCCTGAAACGCCTGAGCGATTTTGGTACCGAACTTTTTGAAGATACGGAAACGGAATTTTCTGCTCAGGGGCTGGATGAAGAAACGCTGAACCGATACCGCCTGCCGATGGACTACAGCCGGAACCTGATGATGATTTTTAAAGAAGCTTTACACAATGCTTTGAAACATGCACATCCCCGGCAGGTGGACATGTCCATTGAATTGACAGGCGAACAAATGGTCATTGTCCTTAAAGACAACGGGGAAGGCTTTGATCAAACGGCCTCACCCCGTAAGGGACAGGGGCTCGGCAACATGCAAATCCGCGCCCGCCGCATTAATGCCCAACTGACTGTGCGGTCGGCAGTACACCAGGGAACTTCAGTAGAACTGCGCTTTGACATTCCGGAATCACCGGTGGGGGGGCATGCATTTCTGCATGCAAGGAATTAATCACAACAATTACTCTCGCATCACAACATTGTCCATGCGGCAGGCAAATACAAATACCATGAATACAGCTTATCATCACCCGAACTCAGGGCGTGAACAGAGCGTCCGGGTCGTCATCATCGAAGACGACGAAACAATCCGCAACGGTTATGAATACCTGATTGGCAATACGGATGGCTATGAAGTCGTAAACGCCTATCCTTCCTACGAAGATGCCATAAAAAGACTCGAAAGCGATGCGCCCAACATCATCCTGCTCGACATTGAATTGCCGGGAATTAATGGGGTCGATGCCATTCCGCGCATCAAAAACCTGATTCCGGGAGCTGCAATTCTCATCCTCACCGTTTATGAAGACGAGGAACTGATTTTCCGGGCTTTGAGCAACGGGGCTGCAGGCTATCTCACTAAAAATACGGCACCTTCTAAAATTGTGGAAGCCATTGAGGAAGTCTTGCAAGGCGGCGGCCCCATGAGCGCCAATGTTGCCCGAATCGTCATTCAATCGTTTCGGAAAAATCCGCATTCACCGCTCACCAAGCGCGAAACGCAAATTCTGGAGATGATTGCGGAAGGCAAAAGCCGCAATAAAATTGCCCGCGAATTGTATATTGATTTGGAAACGGTAAAAACACATATAAAAAACATCTACCTCAAGCTCGATGTCCACTCCAAAGAGGATGCCATTAAACTGGCAAGAGAGAACAGATTTATTTAAGAGGCCAATTTACAAACATGAGTCATCCCGAATTTTTCAAATCCGGATCCAGGTTTATTTGAATATAACTATTTGTATGTCAATTTATTAAATAGAAAATTCGGCGTCATAGAGGTCGCATAAGCGGCGGTGATCCTTCGACAAGCTCAGGAACCGTTTGACATCATGGTGGCCACGTGCGACCTCTCCGAGGTCGAAAAATTGCCTTTCGATTATTTTCTACAAACGGATGACCTCTCCGAGGTCTTTTTTTACCAAAATTCGGGATGACTCATGTTTGCCCACTTGCCTACTTGCCCACTTGCCCACTTGCCTATTTGCCAACTTGCCTACTTGCCCACTTGCCTATTGAAGTTTACACGCATGCCGGCTCACTAATTTCCAGCTCTTTTTATGCCGGACGTAAACCTCGGTATAGAGCAGCTTAAATTCGAGCGGTTTGCCTTCCATAGTAACCTGGAAGTTTCCTTTGCCGACCACTACAACCGACCTGTTGCCATAGGCGCGGGCTTGGGCTTCTTCTACAATAACAGCCCGGTAGCCAAGTTTATCTGAGCGCAGGTTTTCGAGCACTTCTTCGCGCGATTCTACCCAGCCATTGGAATGTATGTAGCGCACACGCTTGTCCAGAATGGAACCCAGCGAGTCCAGTTGTTCCGTTGCCATCCATCGGAACTTGTCGAAGTGCAATTGCAAAACACGAGCTTCTTCAGCTGCGCCGGCCTGGGCAATGTTTACCAGCGGCAAACCCAGCAACGTCAGGAACAGTACTATTTTCTTCATAACAATAAATGAACAATCTGGCTGTAAAAACAACGCGCTCAATTTAGCGTCGGACAAAAACTGAATCCGTCGAAGCATTGTAGCCTGCGAATATGCCATGTCCGTTTTCGATGTTGTTGTAAACGATCACAGGTTCCGTAAATGCGCCGCCGGGATTGTTTTGTTGCCGGTTGAGCGTTTGATGAAATTTGTAATACTCTTCCGAAACGGTTCGGAGCTCAGCATATACCTTGCCGATGATTTCTGATTCCGGTTTTATTTGCACCAAAACCGGAATGGCAATCCGGTTGAACAGAAATGCTTTGTCTTCAAATAAAATCCCACCGCTGAAGTAAGCCAGCAGGGAGTTGTTGTTGATGGAATTGCTGAACACGATGGTCTGGAGGGTAGAATCAATCAGAAAGGTATCACCTTCAACCAATTCATAAGCAAAAAATTGCTGATAGAGGTTGAGGTGGTAGTAGTTCAACTCGTTGGGGGTGTCATCAAAACTAATTTCCGCAGTGTAATCGTACTGCAAGGCACCGCCTGCAGCAGGGCTTACCGTAATGTCCGAAAGGTTAAAAGACAGAATTTCAGTTGCTTGCGGCACACTGCTTTGAGCCATAACCGTTTCAAAACCAGGAGCTTCAACCCGGATGGTGTAGACGATGCCCTGTTTGGGCTTCAATTCGCGGGTGATGTAATACGGTGTGCGTATTTCGCCCCCTCTGGGCACCAGTTCAAGGGTTTCGATGAAGGTACTGCCCTGATAGATGTCTACCTTGGCATTAGCAATGTATTCTTCCGGGGATTGGTCGAGCGCAGAACGGCTTTTGGAAACCTGCACAATAAAAAATGCATCTCCTGTAAAATTGCACACCACCACCAGACGCGGGTCGGGGATGTCGAATGGCAATTCCACCGGACGCTCACAGGTAGAAGCCACTAAAATACAATAACAAAAGGCCTCGGAGAGTAGATTTCGTAGCATCAGGTTAAAATTTGATCGAATAATTAACCGAGGGCAAAATCGGAATGAGCCACACCTGCACAAATTCCTTCACAGGACGAAGGTCGTTATTTTCATTGATGTATTTGGTTCTTAGGCTATAATACAGAGGATTTCTACGGTCATACAGGTTATACACGCCTACATTGGCAGTGTGTTCCAGTTTTCCGGTGCGGTAATAAAAATTCACCCCAATATCCAATCGGTGGTAATAGGGCATACGGTATTTGTTCTTCGACCCGTAATCCAGTACTTCTACCGGCGGCGGTGGAATGACGCCCGGAATTTCGATCCGGTATTGCAGTAAAGGAAGACTGTAAGCAAAACCGGAACTATACACCCAGTCTGCCGATAACTCGCACCAGGAGTTGAGGCGGTGCGTCAATACGATTTTCAGATCGTGCCTTCGGTCAAATTTAAAGGGATAGCGTTGTCCGAGGTTGACTTTTTCAAACTGTCGATCCGTCCAGGACAAACTGTAGGAAATCCAGCCTTTTGTTTTGCCATATCGCCAGTTGAGCAGTGCTTCCAGCCCATAAGAGAGGCCTTCTCCAACAGTTACATTGCGCTCCCAATCGTTCAGGAAAAATGCACCTTCTGAAAAACTAAGCAGGTTTTCCATTTTTTTGTAATACCCCTCTACGCTCAGATTGATGTGCTGGTTGGGCACATAATCAAACCCCAGTTCTGTCTGCCAGGCACTCTGGGGCTTTACCCGCGCAGTAGCCGGTGCCCAGAGGTCGGTGGGCAAACCGATATCTGAATTGGAAAGAAGGTGTAAATATTGCTTGGAAAAACTGAAAGAAGACTTAAAACTTAACTTGGATAATGCTTGCCAATAAACCGACAAACGCGGTTCCGCCGAATGGTAATTGCGGTTCCGCACGCTGAATCCTGCAATCCGGAGCCCGGCGTTCAGCATAAAACGATTGCTGATGTTGTATTCGTCTTCCAGATAAAAAGCGTATTCGGTGGCGTCTATGGCTGTATTTCCCGTTGTTTCAGCAGAATCGGGTATTCCGCTGGCAGAGTCGTTGTAAAACAACACACCAGGACGGAACTGGTGCCGGGTAACCCCCATTCCAAACCGAAAATAATGCCGGGTGGAGGGGATGAGATCGAAGTCAATTTTTGCGCCTACGTCTTCAATCCCGGAGCGATACCTGCCGAAATCAAAAGAACGAAACAGGACTTGATTGTTGGAGGCAATCCGGAGTGAATCGGAAGCAGCATAGTTTACGCCAACACTAAGGTTGCTGTAAGTCAGGGTGGTATTGGCGAAAAGCCGGCTACTGAAAACGTGGTTCCACCGCAGGGCAGCAACTTTGTTTCCCCAGTCCAGGCCTTCAGAATAGGATTGATCAAAAAGGTAATCCTCCGATTCCCCGTCCTGCGTCTGGAGGGTGAGCCGGTCAGAGCGCCGCCCATAATTGTCGTATTCGTCACTGCCCTGGTAGTAACTCAGGTATATGCGGTCTGCGTCTGACAATGTAAAATTGAGCTTTGCATTCAGGTCATAAAAATTGTACCCGTTGGAGCCTTGTTCCCGGCGTGCGCGCTTTTGTTGCTCAGAAATGGGCCGGATGTACCAATCCAAAAAAGACCACCGGCCAGATATGAAAAACGAACTTTTGTCTTTTTCAATCGGCCCTTCGAGCGAAAGCCGGCCACTCAGGGCACCCACTTCAGCCGCACCAGCGAGGTGTTTTTTGTTGCCCTCTTTGGTGCGCACATCCAGCACAGACGACAACATGCCTCCGTATCGCGCCGGAAAACCTCCCTTCACGAGGCGCGCACTGCGTACAGCACTGGTGTTGAAAATAGAAAACACTCCCGCAGCATGTGAAATGTTGTATACAGGAACCCCGTCTATCAGAATGAGGTTCTGTCCGGGATTGCCTCCGCGAACGTGGATGCCACCAACGCCGTCCGTCCCCGTTTGTACGCCGGGCAGCAGATGGGTGGTACGGATCAGGTCCGATTCACCACCCAATGCAGGAAGGGTTTGCACCTCGGCAATGCTCAGAATTTCGTCGCTCCATGCCAACCGCCGGGCTTTTTCAGAAGAATCATTGGCCACTACCACCACTTCGGGCAGGGCAACGAGCCCCTTGAGGGCAATGTTGAGCTGTTGGTTTGATTGTAAAGCAATGCGTTGATTTTGAGATTCGTACCCGGTGTAGGAAAATTGAATGTCTGCTTCGCCTGCAGGCAGGGTCAAACTAAAAAAGCCATATTCGTTGGTAATGGCACCGCGCTGACTGCCTTCCACATAAACATTGGCACCGATGAGGGGCTCGCCGCTTTGAGCATCCTCCAAAAAGCCACTCAGCGTAAACCGAAGTATGGCAGGTGTTTTCGGCGTATCTATTTTGTACAAAGCAACAATGCTGGAATTGATGGCCCTGTAACGCAACGGCGTGTCGCGCAGCAAAATATTCAGGGCTTCACTGAGGCGGTAGCGGCGCAGTCGCAGGGTAATGTTTTTTTTGGGAAGGATGTCGTTGCTGAAAGAAAGGGTGATGCCTGCCTGCCCGGAAAGTTGGTAGAGGGCTTCCTCAAGGGTGGCATTTTTGAGTACAAGATTGACCTTTTGTTCCAGCGGATCTTGGGCGAACGCCGGAGCAATCCAGTAAAATGCACAAGTGATGGAGAAGAGCAATTTTTTCATCCCGGTCAAAACAGCCAAATGTAGTATTCAAAGGTAAGGGATTTTAACAGGATTGCAAGGCAAATAATCAGGATTGCTGCCCTGAAGACATGAAAAATATTTTAAACTTTGAAAATGGCAACGAATCCTTGCGGGGTTTCAGGGATATAGGCAATTTTTATTCCCACTCTTTTAGTTTTTTTATACAGGCTTCTTTTGGGAGCCAGGGGTTGACGTGAATCAGGGTTTGTAAAAAGCCCTTACATCCTTCGTAAACTGCTCCAGCGACGGCTTATGGATATACATCATATGCCCTGCTTCGTAATACTTCATCTGTATGTTATTCCGCAGCGCTTCGTCTATAAACAAATGATCGAGTGTGTATTGCGTGGCAAAATAGGGTGTAGCCAGGTCGTAGTATCCATTGCAGATGAGTACCTTCAGGTGCGGATTTTTGTGAATGGCACTGCGCATGGTTTCGGAGGTGTTCAAATAGCGGTTTTGGACATTGTTGTAGTTCCAGGGCTGTACCCTGCCGGTCAGAATTTCGTAAGGCAGGTCGCTGTCGAATTTTAGTTGGCGTTTCAGGTAGTCGTTGACCGCCATGCTGTAAGGCCCGTAGATGGCGCCGTTGTAACTCGGGTCAAATTCATAGGTTTCGCCTGCATCATCGTAGTCGGTTGCCGTAAACCGGCTATCCAGGCGGCCTACGGTGATGCCTTCTTCGCGGCGCAGTTCCTTGGTGAAACGCTGGATTTGGATGCGCAGGTTGCTTTGCAGGATGTAGATTTTCGACAACCCTGTGTAGGTGGCCAATTTCGCAGCAATGCGGTCTTTTTCACCAGCGCTCAGGCGCTCGCCCTGCATGAGGGCCAGGGTATAGTCGTTCAGCGCAAAAGCCTCCACTTCTTTCAGCAAATCGGGAAGCGCAGCAAAGCTTTTGACCTTTCCGTGGTACCATGCTGTTGCGGCATAAGTAGGCAGGAACAATGGGTAGGGCAGGTCATTGCCCCGTTCGAACCTTGCTGTCTGGAAATTTGAAATTTGGGAAATCAGCACCAATCCATTCAGGTACAGGCCGTAGCGATCCTGCAGGTAGCCCGACAAGCCGGTGGCCCGGGTGGTGCCGTAGCTTTCACCGGCGAGGTATTTGGGCGAATTCCAGCGTTCATAGCGGGAAGTGTAAAGCCGGATGAAGTCGCCCACCGACTGCAGGTCTTCTTCATAGCCCAGAAACTCTTTTTTGTCCACGCCTTCTGCGGGGCGGCTGTAGCCGGTTTCCACAGGGTCTATAAACACCAGGTCTGTCCATTCCAGCCAGCTGTATTCATTGGGCACATAGCGGTAAGGCGGGGTAGTGGCTTCGCCTTTTTCCGTCATCAGAATCCGGTGTGGCCCCAGCGCACCCATGTGCAGCCACACCGATGAAGAACCCGGGCCGCCGTTAAAGGTATAAGTGACCGGGCGGGCTGCGGGGTTGGATTCATTGTCTTTGGTGTAGGCAATAAAGAAAATTTTTGCACGCGATTCCCCTGTTTCTTTTCTCAAAACTAAATACCCTGTTGTTGCCGTATAATTGAGGAGCTGGCCGTTTGGCAAACGCAACTGGTGTTTGGTGACCGACAACACCGGATCGGGTTCAACGACCGGTTTGGGACGGTCTTCTTTTTGGGCAAAAACGAGGAGGGGAAGCGTGGCCAATGCCAATAGACCCAGCAGGGAAAAAGTTTTGAGCGACATGAGGATCAGGTGTTTGGATGCAGTAATGTCAGGAAGGCAAATTTAGGTCTGAAAATTGTGAAAATTCACACTTTCGGAAGTAATTTCAGGGTTTATATTGTTTGAATATTGAAACCAATATAATGTGAAGGTAGAGGAACCAATTGTAATTTACAAATCCCCGAACGGAGAATCTGTGCTTGAAATTAAAATTCAAGGGGAGACATTGTGGCTGACTCAAAAGCAAATGGCTTTGTTATTTGGAACAGAAGTGCCAGCTGTTTCTAAGCATATCGTTAATATTTACAAGACTGGGGAGTTGGATAAAAGTGCAACTCTTTCCAGAATGGAAATAGTTCAAAAAGAAGGAGAAAGAGTAATAAAAAGGAAACTTGACCACTATAACCTCGATATGATCATTTCAATCGGATATAGAATTAACTCGGTGAGAGGCACCCAATTCCGCATCTGGGCAAATAAAATACTGAAAGATTATTTGCTTGAAGGTTATGCCATCAATAAAAAGAAACTTGAAGCCGCACAAGAGAAGCTCTCGGACCTGAAAAAAGCCCTTGAACTATTGGAGCATGTAACCAACCAAACGCTGCTCAGTTCCGATGAAGCAACCGGATTGGTTAGGGTCATGACCGATTATGTTTTCGCTCTGGATATACTGGATCAGTACGACCATCAGACGCTTGCGATCAGGCAAATCAGCACCAACGAAAACTTCAGGATTACTTATCCGGAAGCCATAA
>JABWAJ010000199.1 GCA_013361075.1 Saprospiraceae bacterium
CCCTGCTATTTGTACATTTTTTATTACGCAGTGAAGGGGTATAAGCCGAGGTAGGTTATCGGGCTCTGCCCGATCCAAAAATTCAAAATCAGCGCATGGCCCTCAGCCGAATCGCCAAAAATGCATTCTCCGAGGTCCAGTCCTCTCCTTTTTCCGGGCGTTTTTCCTCAAACGGATAAATGTCGAGCTGGCTGCTGTCGGCTTTATTTGAAGTAAAAAATTGCTTCAGGTAAGCGATCCGGGCATTGGTCAGCCGGCGGGGTTTGTCTTTTACGGCAATTTCCAGCCGATATTCCGACAACCAGCGGATGGATTTGCCCATCAGGGAAAGAAAAGACTCAGACATGGCACCGGCTTCGAAGGTACTGGCGTCTTTTCCGGTAAACAAATTGACCTGGTCGCGTTCAAAGCGGATGGTTTTGCCGTAAAGGGCGATAAAGTTTTCCAGGTCGCGTTTGGATTGCGGTTTGATCTCAATCTGACTGACATCAGGCGATTGTGCCGGGTAGGTTTCGCAGGGAACGACCTCAATGGGCGAAGCAAAGTCCATCAGCAGGTGGCCATTGTACGCAACCATCGGGTTGAGGTAATAAGCTTGAAAAGAGAGATGGGTAATTTCAACTTTAGGAGTAAATATCAATTCATAAGGCTCCCAGTCCTTGTTTTTTACCAGCGTAGTTTGAGCAAGCAACTGCCCTGCCTGGCAGAATTTTTTGCCCCCCCAAAGCAACAGCCGGATGGGGTTTTTATAGCGCACCCGGGTACCAAATACGGGACTGACCGCAGTGTAGTAGGGCGATTGCGCGAGGTGGATCATCATGCGGTAACAACGACCCGGTTTTAAGGGGGCTCTAAGGCGCTGCCCGACGGCATCCCAGGTGAAATTATCCCGTACGGCAAGGCTGAAATAATTTTTTCCCTCAAAGGCTTCTTTGTCCACCTCATAAACGCCGGGTTGAAATTGCAAAGGTGCTTCTGATAAAAAACCGCAATCTACCCAATCAGCGGTGTCGTTAACAATATAAGGCAAGACTGCTTCAAAGGAAGGGTTAAAAACAGGGATGGAAATGGTTTCCTGACCCCGAAGCCAAATTGGCGTAAACGCCCATACGGTGATAAAAAAACGGGCTGTGTAGTGCATGGAAGTCTTGTTTTAGGTTCAATATTTAACATACCAGTTCAGGATAGCAGGAAATAAACAGCACAAAGAAGCGTTATAAGCATATCTCCAATACGTTTCACCATTGCATTGCGCCTTCTGGTTGCTCATTCAAACCACACGAAAGTTACCTTTTTCGGATCATCCGTCTAAAAGTTGAAAATTTGGCAACAAAACATGTATCGTTTCCAAATTTATGGCATTTTTATAACTACTCAACCAAATTGTTGCTACGATGAAACAGTTGCTATTGGCTCTTGCGTTTTTTCCGGCATGGATTGGCGCAGACATGAACCTTTCAGACATTTCCAAAGCCATCGGCGATGGGAATGCGGATGCACTGGGGCAGTATTTTGACCAAAGCGTCGAGGTGGCCGTTCCGGGCGCCGAAGATGTGTACGATAAAGCGAAGGCTGTAGGCGTGGTAAAGGATTTTTTTACCAAAAACAAGCCTAAAACTTTCAGCCAGGTACACCAGGGTAGTTCTTCCGGAAGTGCGTCGCAGTACTGTATCGGGAATTTAGTCACGGCAGGTGCTACCTTCCGCGTCTACATTTACATGAAAGTCAGCTGCGGCAAACAATTGATCCAGGAACTGCGCTTCGATAAGGAATAGGTCCCAAAAGTCATCCCGATCAAAACGAACGGGGCGTTGTGTTACAGCAGCGCCCCGTTTGCTTTTTCCAGTACACCGATTCCAAACAGGGCAAAATCGTACTTTACCGGGTCTTCCGGGTCAAATTGCCGCAGGTTTTCCGTCAGTTCCAGTGCTGCCAGCCAATCGGTTTGAGGGCGGGTGAGCAGGCCCATGCGCCGGGCGATGCGTTCTACATGAACATCCAGCGGAATGACCAACTGGCGTGGCTGAATCTGCGTCCAAAGTCCGAAATCCACGCCATTCCCATCACGGCGCACCATCCAGCGCAGAAACATGTTCAGGCGTTTGCACGAAGACCGGCGTGCTGGTGTAGCAATGTGTTTTGCGGTACGGGCAGGCGCGTCGGGTAAGGAAAAAAAGCGGTCGTGGAAGCCCTTCAAGGCGTTTTCCACCGTAAGATCATCCGCACTGAGGCATTCGGCGAAAGCCGTTTCCAGGGAATCGTGACTGCGGTAGTAATCCTGCAAAAATTCCAAAAAATACAGCGTATCTGTACTTTGAAAAGTGCGGTGTTTAAAATCCAGCAGGCGGCGGCGGTCTTCGGGGCTGTGGTGAAGGATGAAGTCATGCGGAACTCCGTCCATTCGCTCCACCAATTCCTGGGCTTTACTGATGATGGTTTTGCGTTGCCCCCAGGCCAGTACAGCTGTCCAAAGCCCCATGATCTCAATGTCCTGGCGTTTGGAAAACCGATGGGGAATGGAAATCGGGTCGGATGCTATGAAGCCCGGAGCGTTGTATTTGGCCGCATAAAAATCGAGTGTGCCTTTAATGTCGGATAACATTCAAATTCTTTTGCCGGCTAATATAACAGAAAGGTATCGGTGTGTCGTTAAAAGAAAGTCTTGTTTGAAACTCTTTGCTAATTTTACTCACACAGTTTATGACAGCTACCTTAACTTACACGCTGATACTGGCAGCAATTTACCTTGGCAGAAAAGCAATTAACCTGATGGAAGAAGAAAAAGTATAATGCTGCTGCGAACAACCAACCTGATATGCCTGCACTTGTTTTGTCTGTTCCTTTTTTTCTGTTGGCTGCGGTGTTGCTGGGCCTTGTCCTCGGGGTAAGCGAGCGCTACGCACCGACGCTGGTTGTGCCCACAGTGGGTCTGGCTATTCTTTATGTCTTCAGCCCGGAAATCAACTGGTGGTGGTACAGGCGCAACCCGCCTGATTTGCCCGATCCGCTGAAGCGCCTTATTAGCCATAGCCCTTATTATAAGCGCTTACCGGAAAACCTTCAATTGCGTTTCCGGCAAAAAGTAGCGTTGTTCATGATGGGGACCGATTTTAAAAAACCAACCGACGAAGGCGGGGTTCCGGAAGACATTAAAGCCGCCCTTGCAGCCAGCGCGGTCCCCTTGATTTTGACAACAGAAACCCTGGTGTTCCCGCATTTCGAGCATGTGGTGATGTATGCAACACCCTTTCCGTCGCCGCAATACCCAACGCGCATGCACTTATCTGAAATTTATGAAGAAGATGGGGTCGTGTTGTTTTCCGCCGAACACCTGCTCAAAGGTTTTTTGCAACCGGAGCAATATTTCCCAATAGGCTTGTATGAATACGCGCGGATTTTTTTGCGCTTATGCGAAAAACAACACGTCGCAGTTCCCAAATCAGAAGAAAGTATCTGGCAATCCATTGAAGCCATGGCGGGGTATTCACACGGACGTATTGCACAATGGATCAACCTGGAGGAAAAGGACATTGAGTTGCCCGCCGTGATTATTGTGCATTTTTTTATGTTCCCGGAGCGTTTTAGGGCGTTGGAACCAGGCCTGTATGAGGCATATTGCAAATTGTTTCACCAGTAGGGATTGAAAATTTTCAATCCCTACGACGGGGATTTCCAATCCCGCATGATGCCCAATCGCCTGCTAAAAATGTATTTAGGGGTAAGTTTATAAAGGGCTTCGTACCGTGAGATGGCTTCTTCTTTGTAAGCGGGATTGTCTGGTTCGAGGCGGAACAACACATAGTAGATGGCGGCCAGTTTATCCGGATCGGTATAAAGGTCGAGCATGTGGTAGAGCAGTTTTCGGGCTTCTTCTTTTCTGCCGTGCAGGGAATGCGTTCTGGCATTGAGCAGTTCTGCTTCAAATAACAAATCCGGGTTGCCGAGGCTGTGGGCAATGGCCATGGCGTCTTTGAGCGTTTCGTCTAATTGACTCAGGTCGCCCATTTCCAGGAGGACCATGCCTTTTTCAACGAGGCTGGAACCCAAAACCAGCCGATTGTTGATTTTTCGGGTAATGTCAATGGCCCGGTTATAGTGTTGGAGGGAGCGCTGGAATTCCCGGGTATAATAAAAAACGTCCCCCAGGGTATTCACGGCTTTGGCAATACCTTTTTGGTAACTCAACTCTTCGCAGAGCATCAGATTTTTTTGCAGGTAATCTATGGCCAGATAAAAATCGCCTTTTACGCTGTATAACTCACCAATCAGGCCCAGCGCAATGGCAATACCCTGCTTGTCGCCCAATTCTTCGCACAAAGCCAGGTCTTCCCGGAAAAGTCCCATTGCTTTTTCGTAATTGCCCTTTCGCTCGTAAACACTGCCAATGCAGCCGATAGCAATGGAAGTCAGTTGCTTATTGCCCAATTCTTCGCTCAGGGCAAGACCTTGTTCGTAGCAATTCAGGGCATTGTCGTAATCACCGCGCTCAAAATAAACAATACCCATATTGGTATACAAAGTGGCCATGCCCTGTTTGTCATTCTGGCGACGGCAAATGTCCAACTGTACCTCCTGGCAGCGAATGCCTTCGTCGTATTTGCCCTGATTCATGTAGGTCAACCCCAGGTTGGCAACAATCTGAGCACTTCCGGCCGTACCTGTTCGCGTATATCCCAATTCGATGCTGCGCTCGAAATAGGTCATTGCTTCGTCGTATTTGCCCTGACGGAAATAAAGGTTACCGAGGTTGCCATGCACCCTGGCTAAGCCCAATTCGTCTTCAATAGATTCAAACAAACCAGCAGAAATTTGCAAATAATTCATCGCTTTAGGGTAATCGCCGCGCAACATGAGCAAATGCCCGAGGTTGTTGTTGGCTTGTCCCAGCAGGACGACATCGCGCGATTTTTTGGCCAATCCAAGCGCTTTTTCGTAGGTCTGTTCGCATTCTTCCCACTGGCCGATCAGTTCCTGTACTTTGCCTTTTTTAATGTAAGTACGAATTTGATCCACCACATCGCTTTGGCGCCCCAGTTTTTTGAGTAGTTTTTCATAATACTCGAGGGCTTGCTGGTTTTGGTAATTGCGCTTTGAATAATCAGCTGCTTTGCGCAAATAGAGGCACGTTTTGTCAAAAACGCCGGCTTGTTCGTAGTGGAAAGCGAGATCTACATAGCGTTCCTCAATATTATCGGAATACAACCGCTCAATGGCTTCAGCAATGAGCTGATGCAGTTGTTGGAGGCGTACCCGCAATTGCATGCTGTAAGCAGCTTCACGAAGCAGAGAGTGCCTGAAAATATAACGCAACTCGTTCATCGCCTGCCAAATCTGGCTTTCTTCAGCAGTTTTTACCTGCTCTTTCAGCAAGAGGTGGGAGTTGCCGTTGCGCAGTACAAATTCTTCCTGCACTTTCATCACTTCCGTCAGCACGGGCAATTCAAATTCCCGCCCGATTACCGCAGCAGCTTTTACAGTTTCGCGCACGAGGGCAGAAAGCCGGTCAATGCGTGCCGTCAGAATGGAATTGATGGAGTCCGACAGTTTGATGTTTTTGTCTTTTATGGTCCAGACGCCTTTTACGTATTCCAATACATGGCTTTCGGTAAAGTATTCGAGTACCTGCTCTAAATAAAAAGGATTGCTGTTGGTGGCACGCAGCAGCAGGTCAAAAAACGGCTCACTGATGGGGCCTCCGAGGCGGGCTTCAGCAAAAGCACGCACCGATTCGGGTTGCAATACATTGAGGTTGATCTCTAATTGGGCAACGCCAAGGGTTTTGACCAATTCGGGGTCCAGGATTACAGGTTTCGCCCCATCGTCAAGGTAACGGGAAGTAATCAGCAGGAGTAGCCGATGGCGGTTCATGACACGGGCCAGCTCGTGCAGCAATTCGCGGGAGCTATCATCAATCCAGTGGCCGTCTTCCAATTCCAGCACCAGGGGGCGCAACAAGGCTTCTGCTGCGATCAGGTTAATGATGGCGGTAATGGAGTTTTGATAACGGCCTTTGGCATCCAACTGTTCCCAAAGCGAATCGGGGTAATTGATCCCGATAAGGGCTGCGAGTACCGACTGGGTGCGTTGTAACTCACGCGAAACATAGGCGGCTTCTGCTCCTTCCAGCTCAGAAAGATTTGCCAGCAGAGCCTGGCGCCGTGCTTCGAAGTACTCCCGGTTGGCAGCCAGAGGCCGGTCAGGAGACTGATCGAAATAATTCTTCAAAAAATAAACGAAAGGATTGAACGGCTTGCGCAAAATCTGATCCGATTGGCATTGATGCCATTCCGTCAGGCCATGTTCTGCAAGCAGGAGGCGCAATTCATAAGCTACCCGACTTTTGCCAATACCAGCTTCCCCATATACATAGGCAACGCCTGCAGGACGATTGTCGAGCAAGGGTTTGGAAAAAGCAAACAATTGTTCCAGTTCAGCCTGGCGCCCAACCATTGCTCCGGTATAAGCCGGCATGTTGTCATAGTCGCGCCCGATGAGTTTAAAGGTTGGAATATTGCCCTTGATCCCTTTGTATTTGATGTCGCCTTTGTGCTGGAAGCGAAAATGTCGGTTTTTATGCACTTCGCCGTCTACGAGCACATCGCCCCAGTCGGCATGGGTCATGATGCGCGCCGCTAAATTGATGCGATTGCCGACGGCGGCATACTGACAACGTTCTTCGCCTCCGACAATACCGGTATAGGCTGTGCCAAGGGTAACGCCTGCCCGGAATTCCGCACCAGCGCCCTGCTTTAGGTAGCGCAGTTCTTCCCAGATGGCCAGCAGGAATTCAATAGCCCGGTCAGTATTGTTTTCAAAGGAAATCGGCGCACCGAAAAACACCACGATGACGCCACCTTTGTCGCTGAAGTCTACTTCTTTAAAATAGCCCGAAAAATTATGAACCTGGTTGAGAATGATCGTTGCGAATTCATTGAGCGCTTCGTGGCTTTTCAGTCCCGAAAAAGAGAGAAAAACCGCAATGACTGTACGGAATTCGCCTTCTCCTTTGTGTTCCAGCAGCGGCGCAGGCAGGAATTTGAGCCCGACAGCCTCGTCCAGCAGGGGCAAATTGGCTTCACGCAGCGGCGTTTCTTCAAAAGGAATATTACCCACAACGCGATAGAAAGATTCATCTACTTCCTCGAGGGGTACAATATAAGGGCCGGCTTGTTCCCGCCAAAAGGCATCCAACACAATGTCCTGGTTCTGAGCCCGTATCTGGCAGGCCGTACACTGGTCTATGCCTTTGCCGCGAAAATAAAATGATTTGTGCTGGTCGCCCACGATGCCCCATTCCACATCGCCGTAAGCCAGCCCGATTTTGATGCCAATGGTAAATTCACCGAACCGGAAAGCACGCTGACTGAACATGTTGCGGGCCTGTAAGGCTGCAAAAAGCGCCTCGCGGGCATTGACATCGGGAGCACCTTCAGGAAACACGGCAATAAAAGCATCACCGGCGAAATAAGGAATAAAACCGCCTTTGGTATAGACGAGCCGCACCAGCGGCGCAAAAATATCGTTCAGGATGACAGACATCTGCTCGGCACCCCGGCTTCCTTCCCGGGCCAGTACGTCCATAAGCGGGGTAAAACCGGACAAATCAACGAACATGGTATAAGCCCTGAACGCGCCGGTTTGACGGTTGCTTAAGAATTGATCCTGAATGTAATGCGGTATCAGATGCTTCACAGATGGCGTGTGTTGTGCTTTCAGTCGGGAAAATTACGAAGATAAACGCAAATAGAGGTATGGTAATTGTATGGATCTTCATTCATGAAATCGTCGAAAAAAAAGAAGTGCTCGCAGAATTAGCATTACTTTAGGCTCCGGACAACTCTATTTTCGTTTTAAGAATACAGTTTACCATGACAGGTTTCATCAAAGGCATCACGGCTTACGCCAACGGCATTCGCATCCTGACACGCTTTGGGCTTTGGGGGTATGCTCTTATTCCGGGCCTCATCAGCGCCCTTCTTGGATTTCTGATCTTTCAGGCTGCCTGGAGCTGGTCAGATGATGTAGGAGGCTGGATCAGCGCGCTTTGGCCCTTCGATTGGGGAAAAAATACTTTGTTGCGCATCGCCAATGTTTTTGGCGGGCTGCTCATTGGGATGGCAGGATTGATTGTTTTTAAACAGGTTGTGATGGCAATTGCTTCGCCGTTTATGAGTTTTTTATCTGAGAATATCGAAAAACGCATCGCTACCGGGAAATCAGTGCCTTTTAGCCTTACCAAGGCTTTGGAAGACCTGAGCCGGGGCATCCGGATTTCCATCCGCAACATCATTCAGGAATTGCTTTATACCTTCCTGCTGCTGCTGTTAGGGCTGATTCCCATTTTCAGCCCCTTCGTGGCCGTAGCTATTTTTTTCGTCCAGGCTTATTATGCCGGGTTCGGCAATATGGATTTTACCCTGGAGCGCTACCACAAAGTGCGCGACAGTGTGCATTTTGTGCGCCATCACCGGGGATTTGCTATCGGAAACGGCACCATTTTTCTTTTGTTGCTGTTTACAGGGGTCGGCTTTTTGTTCGCGTTGCCGCTTGCTACTGCAGCAGCAACGCCTGAGGTGCTGAAATGGGTGAAGGCAAAGGAGGCACTTTCAGCTTAAAAGTCAGGCGGGCAAATAGGCAGCGGACAATAATTTTGTAGCTTTGCCCCATCAAGCGCTTCTTTTTCCATATCGCATTCAAAGGACTGAACTACCATGGCTGGCAGCGGCAGCCTTCTGTCGTAGGCATACAGGAAGTGATAGAAGGTGTCTTGCAAAAAGTTGTAAAAGCAGAAGTAACCGTGAATGGTTGCGGACGAACGGACGCACAAGTGCACGCAAGTCAGTATGTCTTTCACGCGGATCTCGAAGAAGGACAGCACGAAGATCTGGTTTATCACCTCAACCGCACCCTGCCCGACGACATTGCCATTTTTGCCATCCTTCCTGTTCACCACAATGCTCATGCCCGGTACGATGCCATACAACGCACTTACGATTATTTCATTCATACCAGCAAAGACCCTTTTTTGAAAGGGAACAGCGCACTTTATTACGAAACGCAGCTTGATTTGCAACGCATGAAGGAGGCTGTTGATTTGCTGCCGCAATACAAT
>JABWAJ010000200.1 GCA_013361075.1 Saprospiraceae bacterium
GTTCCCATCAGTTGAAAAAAACAGTTTATAAATCGCTATCGGAGTAGGTAACGTTAAGGTTCTTTCCCCATTTTTAGGGCTAATTGTGAAAGATATTCAGGCCTTCAGCAAAGCTTCCCAAAGTATCTCAGCGGGGTGTAAAGCACGACGCCCGGTGCCGTCAAGAATCTGGTGCCTGCAACTCGTTCCCGGTGCTGCAATGGTTACCTCCGTTCCCAGTTTTTGAATGGCCGGAAACAGTACCAAACTCCCGATTTGCATGCTCACCTGGTAGTGTTCTGCTTCGTAACCAAAAGAACCCGCCATCCCGCAGCATCCGGATGGGATGATTTCGACCTGATAATTTTGGGGTAAAGCCAGTACCCATGCAGATGCCCGAACATCGGCCAGTGCCTTTTGATGGCAGTGCCCGTGCAGGGATATGTGGCGGGGATTGTCGGTAAACTGATCCGGCGTAATGTTGCCTTTTTCTGCTTCCCGCAAAATGAACTCTTCGAGCAACAGGGCGTGTTGCCCCAGGGCTTTTGCAGCTTCCCGGTCTTCCGCTGCTACCAATTTCGGATATTCATCACGAAAGCTAAGGATGGCGGAAGGTTCGATGCCAATAAGGGGTGCTTCTGCGGAAACGAGGTTTTTAAAAATCGCCACATTTTGCCGGGCCAATTCCCGCGCGTCTTTCAGCAAGCCCTTCGACAACTGTGCCCGTCCGCTATGTCCGTGTTCGGGCATCCGTACTTCGTACCCGAGGCGCATCAACAATTTGATGGCTTTTTTCCCAACGCTGGTGTCGTTGTAGTTGGTGAATTCATCACAAAAAAAATAAAGTACCCCTTTCGATTTGCTGTTGCCTGATTTCTGATGACCAACCCTTTTCTGAAACCAGGCCCGCAGAGGGCTTTCAACGCGGGGCAGCGAACGCGATGGTGCAATACCCAGCAAGCGCTTGAGCATTCCTCCCGAAAGCGAATTGCCCTGCACAAAATTGGAAATTGCAGGAATGCGGGCAGCCAGCCCATTGATGCGGCCAATATTGCCAAATACCCGGGCGCGTAGCGGAATGCCTTTGGATTGATAATACTGATGCAAAAATTCGGCTTTTAACGTCGCCATATCCACATTGGAGGGACATTCTGAAGTACATCCCTTGCACGAGAGGCAGAGGTCCATCACCTCATGGAGGGCAGTATGGGCAAACCGATTTTCGCCATTCTGGCTGCGCGTCAAAAATTCCCGCAGGGCATTGGCACGGGCACGGGTGGTATCTTTTTCATTCCGGGTGGCCATGTAAGACGGGCACATGACGCCGCCGCTCACGTGGGCCAATTTTCGGCAATCTCCAGATCCGCTGCATTTTTCAGCCATTTTTAAAATGCCGTCCGTTGCCGAAAAATCGAAAATAGTTTCAATTTCCGGTGCCGGTACATCCTGCAGATAGCGCAGCGATTCATTCATTGGCGGGGCATCGACAATTTTGCCCGGATTGAACAGGTTCTTAGGGTCCCAGGTTTGTTTAATGCGTTGCAGCAAAGCATAGTTGTCATCTCCAATCATCAGGGGAAGAAACTCGCCGCGCACCCGCCCGTCTCCATGTTCGCCGCTAAGAGATCCCTGGTATTTTTTGACCAACCGGGCCGAAGCGGCTGCAATATCCCGCAGTTGCTGCACGCCGTCACGGGTTTTTAAATTCACCGTCGGGCGCAGGTGCAATTCTCCGGCCCCGGCATGGGCATAGTACACGGCTTGTTGTCCGAATTCTGCCATCAATGCCCGGAATTCTGCAATGTAAGCTGGCAGGTCTTCAAGTGCAACGGCTGTATCTTCGACAAATTCCAGAGGTTTGGCATCCCCTTTTACATGAGACAAAACGCCGAACCCGGCAGCCCGTAACGCCCAAACCCGGGCTGAATCCGGCGGATAAATCTTCGGGAAGGCATAACCAAAGCCTTCCTGCTTCAAATCCTGAATCATGGCTTCTGCAAGGCTCGTTGCTTCCTCCCGCGCATCGGCGCGAAATTCAATGATGAGTATTGCACCAGGGTCGCCTTCAAGGAAAAACCGGTTTTTCTGTTGTTCCCGGTTCTCTTTGGTGCAGTCCATGACAAATTTATCCATCAGTTCGCAGCCAAAAGGGGCGTGGCGCATGGCGACGAGCGTTCCCTGCAACGCCTCATCAAGCGTATTAAAGTGGGCACAAACCAAAACCTCTTCTGCCGGCGGCAAAGGATCCAGAAAAAGTTTGATTTCGGTAGTCAAAGCCAGTGTGCCTTCAGAGCCGCAAAGGAGTTTGCAAAAATTAAAAGGTTCCCCGCCCGGGGTAAACACTTCCGACTGCAACAATACATCAATGGCATAGCCGGTGTTGCGGCGATGAATGGAAGGTTTTGGATAATTTTCAACGATAGCTTGTCTGCGTTCCGGTGAGCTTAATGCTTCGTAAATTTGCCGGTAGAGCCGGTTTTCCAGATGGGTTCCTTCCTGTTTTTGAAAAAACGCTTCCCGCGAAAGCGGTCCGAACAGCGCTTCCGTACCATCGCTTAGCACGGTTTTTAATTCCAGTACGTGGTCCCGGGTTGTACCGTATTTGATGGACGTTGTTCCACAGGAATTGTTGCCCGTCATGCCCCCAATCATACAGCGGTTGGCAGTAGATGTATTGGGCCCGAAAAACAAGCCGTGCGGCTTCAGAAATGCATTCAATTCGTCGCGGATGACACCGGGCTGTACCCGTACCCACCGCGCTTCCCGGTTTACTTCCAGAATGGCGTTCATGTGCCGGGAGGTATCTACAACAATGCCCTGGCCGACACATTGCCCGGCTAAAGAAGTCCCGGCTGTGCGCGGAATAAGCGGGATATGGTGTTCTCTTGCAAAACGCACAAGAGTTTTCAGGTCTTCACCGTCCATTGGGTAGGCAACAGCAAGCGGCAATTCCCGGTAAATAGAACCATCAGTGGCGTACAAAACGCGCCGGAGTTCATCATCATGGAGGCTGCCCCGCAATTCAGCCCGCAGTTTGGACCAGACATTTTTCATAACCTAAATGTAAGGCAAATATTTTATTCCCATAAAGCTGAAAATGAAATGAGGCTGCTTCAAAAGTAAATGGCAAAATTCACTTTTTGAAACAGCCTCATTGCGAGAAGCCTGTAAGGTTTTAAACCCTTTTCAGATTTAAGCCAGGTGCTACAGCAGCGGTGCAATAACCAACGCCACTACAGACATCAATTTCAGCAGGATGTTCAGTGAAGGTCCGGAGGTATCCTTAAACGGATCGCCAACCGTATCGCCGACTACTGCCGCCTTGTGTGGGTCGGAACCCTTGTAGTAGGTCTGGCCATTGATTTCGACGCCTTCTTCAAACATCTTTTTCGCATTGTCCCATGCGCCACCGGCATTGGATTGGAAAATGGCCATCAACACGCCGGTAACCGTAACGCCTGCCAGCAACCCGCCGAGCATTTCAGCACCACCACCAAAACCTACAGCTACAGGAGCGATCACCGCCAGCAAGCCTGGCAATACCATTTCGCGAATGGCTGCTTTGGTAGAAATTTCCACACAACGGCCATATTCGGCTTTGCCATCAGCAGCGTCAAAGGTATCCTGGTCTGCTTTACTCCATTCTCCTCTTTCTTTGTCGCCATTGCGGCGCATTACATCCAATGCAGCTTTCAACGCAGGGATTTCCTTAAACTGGCGACGTACTTCTTCAATCATAGACATCGCAGCGCGGCCTACGGCCTGCATGGCGAGAGCAGAAAATACAAAAGGCAACATACCGCCAACCAATAAGCCGGCCATTACATCTGCTTTTGAAATATCAATGGTTGCAATATTGGCAGAAGCCATATAAGCTCCAAACAACGCCAGCGCAGTCAATGCTGCTGAAGCGATGGCAAATCCTTTACCGATAGCAGCTGTCGTATTGCCTACTGCGTCCAGTTTATCGGTACGCTTGCGCACTTCTTTTGGCAAATCGCTCATTTCCGCGATACCGCCAGCGTTGTCAGAAATCGGACCATAAGCGTCAACCGCCAGCTGGATGCCGAGATTGGAAAGCATCCCTACCGCTGCAATGGCAATGCCGTAAAGGCCGGCACAATTGAAGGCAAGAATGATGGCGACTGCAAGAATAAGAATCGGCAATGCAGTAGACATCATGCCTACGCCGAGGCCGGCAATAATATTGGTTGCTGCACCGGTAGAAGACTGACGGACAATGCTCAGTACAGGTTTTTTACCTGTACCGGTATAGAACTCGGTAATCATACCCACCAGCAAACCTGCAACAAGACCAACGATGGTTGCATAAAACACGTTTAAAGAAGTCATCTCACGCGTTACGCCATAAAGTTTGTCTTCAAAAGACCAGGAAGCTGGCAGCATGCCCGTAATGATGAACCAGGAAAGGACGATCATCAGAATAGAAGATCCAAATTCGCCGATGTTCAGGGCTCTTTGAGGATCTCCGCCTTCTTTTACCCGCACAAAAAAGGTACCGATAATAGAAGTAAGAATGCCTACGCCTGACAATGCCAGGGGAAGCAATACGGCTGAAAGACCATTGAAGCTATCTGTGAACGTGGTGCTGGTCATAAAAATAGCACCAAGTACCATGGTACTCACAATAGAGCCTACATAAGACTCAAATAAGTCGGCGCCCATACCCGCAACGTCTCCTACGTTATCGCCTACGTTATCCGCAATGGTAGCAGGGTTCAGCGGGTGATCTTCGGGGATACCGGCTTCTACTTTACCCACGAGGTCGGCACCAACGTCGGCAGCTTTGGTGTAAATACCACCCCCAACGCGGGCAAACAAGGCAATGGAAGAAGCACCAAACGAAAATCCGGTAATGATGGTAACGACGCGGTTAACACTGTTGAAATCACCTGTGCCAAACATCCCTCCATAAACAATGAACAGTGTGCCTAAGCCCAAAACACCCAAACCAACAACGCCCATACCCATTACCGATCCACCGGCAAAAGCAATTTCAAGGGCTTTACCAAGGCTGGTTCGTGCCGCATTTGTCGTACGGACGTTGGCTTTGGTCGCTACGCGCATTCCAATAAATCCTGCAAGGGCGGATGAAAAAGCACCCAATATAAAGGACAAGCCAACCAAAGGGGAAGATTCTTCCGCATTGGCGGTAAAAGCCAGCAAAGCAGCAACGGCAGCTACGAATACAGCGAGTACGCGGTATTCCGCTTTCAGAAATGCCATAGCGCCTGTTGCAATGGCATCGGCAATTCGCGACATGCGCTCTGTGCCCACTTCCTTTTTTGCAATCCAGGATGACCGCCAAAAAGTGTATAACAATCCTATTACTCCAAGGACAGGGATTGCGTAAATAATGTTTTGACCCATGATTTGCTCTGGTTTTAAATTGAAACTTGTTTAAAACTAAACTCGCCTATGGGACCCTCAGCATCCGCCTACCCCGACAGGCTTTTCGTTAAAGGCGGCAAATCTACTGTAAATTTGTTTTTTGTCCAACAGGTTGGGTTAAATGGTTGTAGCTGAACAAAAAAAGTGCTGTTTTTAAAACACAAAGGCCACAGCAGCGACGAAATCGCTGTGTGGCCCCGGTGCCTGCGTATTTTTTGATTGATTGCGATAAAAGCTTATTCTGCCCCTGCTGCCATTTTGCGGCGCGTGGTTTCAAGATAAGCGCTGGCGCCCGGCTGGCGCAGCATGTCATAGAGCAATTCTTTGGCGCGATAGAGCTGCGCCTTTACTGTGCCGAGCGGTATATTGAGTTGACAGGCGATTTCGTCATAGCTCATTTCTTCATAATACCGCAACTCGATCATGAGGCGGTATTGCGAACTCAGGCGGCCTACAGCGCAGCGCATGAGTGTTTCCCGCTGCACCCGGATGATTTGTTCTTCCGGATCCAGTGCGCGCGCCCGAATACTGGCCGTATAGTCCTGCTCACTGTCCGGTTCTACCGGATCGTCAATGGACATGACGTGCGGCCGCTTTTTGCGGATATAGTCAATGCAATTATTGATGGCAATTTTGAACAACCAGGTACTAAATGCATACCGGGGCACATAACTGGGCAGCTTGACAAAAGCTTTTCCAAAGGCCTCTATGGTAAGGTCGTTGGCGTCTTCCCGGTCGCTGACCATTCTGAACATCAGGTTGTAAATGGAATGCCGGTAACGGTCCATGAGCATGGCGTACGCTTTTTGGTCGCCTCTTACAGCATCCTTAACCAGATCATAATCCTGAATTGCCCGTGCAGAGAGGGCTGTTCTTGCTACTACTTCCATTGTTTCCCGTTTCCGGCAATTAGGGCCGGCGCGAGCAGGAAATAGTACAGAACATAAACAGCATCGAACAACGGAACCCAGATCAAAAGACCCGGATCTTGTAACTTCCGCAAAGATTTGCCGTAAACAAAAAGCACTACGCCCATTCGCGCCAGCCAGGTGAAAAATACAACTGGTGCAAACGCGCCACAGGTCAGCAGAGCAACCGCGCTGACATAGTGCAGAGCATGACTGGCGGAAAGCCCGCCTAATGCAATGCGATGTCGGAGGCGGTAATGCCTTCCTGTGGTCAGATGTCTTGACTTTTGGTTGTAGTAGCCTCTCCAGGTACGCTTCGGTTCCGAAAAAACGAAGGTATCCGGATGTATTGTTACAGCGGTGTTTCGAGCATTGGCCGCTCCATTAACGAACAGATCGTCGTCGCCGGAAAGGACATGCGCGTGGCTGCGAAAACCTCCTTGCTGAAAAAACAGAGATTTCCGGTAAATTAAATTTCGCCCGACAGCCATGTAGGGCAAACCATAAATTGCAAAGGAAAGGTACTGGATAGCCGTATAAGAAGTCTCAAATCGAATGAAGGCATTTAAAAAACCTTCGTGTGTTGTGTAGGGACCGTAACCGATTCCAATTTGGACGTCCCCCTGAAGCAGGCATTGCATGCTACTTAACCAATTCAGACTTGCAGGCGCACAATCAGCATCGGTTAACAGGAGGTTTTCAAATTGGGAACATTCGATTCCCTTGCTCAAAGCTGCTTTTTTACCATGCTGATTAGCATCATTCATGGAAAGCAGGTGCAAGATAGGATGAGTTTTTTGAAAATCCAAAACAACTTGCGAAGTTTTATCAGAAGAATGATCATCTACGACCAAAACTTCAAAGGAACGGTAGTTTTGATTTAGTATACGGCCAAGATTTTTTTTCAAATTCTCCGCTTCGTTGCGTGCACAGATGATTATGGAGACTCCCGGCTGGCCTGAATCGGTCATTTCAGGTGGGCGATAACGCAGCAATCCGGACAGCCCAAAAACCCAGTAGGCGATCTGTACCAGAGTGGATAAAAAAAACAGGCTCCATAAACAAGTGATCAGCAAAGTACCTAAATTTTATTGCAAAATAAGAATTTGTCGACACCTCCATGTTATTTCAACTGCACATGGATGTGGTCGTCGTGCCTTACCGACTGGCAACCATGAAACCTGATTTTGGCACTGTTTAATGCCAGTCTTGTTTTAAGATGGGGTTCGATAAAAATTTTCCCAATCGCCGGATTTTCAGCAAAAACCCGGATCAGCGTTTTAGTTCGGGGTGCATCAAATTCAAATTTGGCTTTATTGCCTTGTGGGTAAATCCTGCTGATCGCATTGTATTGCCAATATCCCTTTTGGGCACATTTCTCAGCGGTGTTAAAACATAGAGCACCCGAAGTAGCCGGAGCGCAGGCTGAGTTGAACCCAGAATTGCCGGGGTTTGGGAAATACGATCCGGTAAGTCAGGGTCGACAGCAAATAAACCACTCCTCCAACCTGGGTTAACACAGTCAACAAGGCAACAACCAAGCCAGCCCCCAAAAGCTTAAGGATCGTTTTTATCATGCCCAATCAAGCCGATTCATTTATTTCCAAAAACTCGAAAGGTACAATAGGCGCGCCGTCGACCAATGCCTTTCGGAATGCCACATGAACCCGGTCGGTTTTTACATTCATTTTGGAATACATGCTCTGGATTTCGTGGTTGTGTCCCCGAATGCCCGCCAGATACATATAAGGATAGGTGCTGACGTTGTGCGGCGTGGACAAAAAATCGAGCAGCAGGGGGAAAATGCCTTTTGACCGGTAATCTGCATGGACGCCAAAGCCGAGGCCCTTCGCATTTTTGGTTTTGGCAAACCGGTATTTGAGCAAAAACAGCGGGATCGTCCACCAGTTGAGCTTGCCTTTTGCGTGGCGGATGAACGGGTTGATGTCGGGTGCCAGCGCGATCAGGCCAGCCGGTTGTCCTTCCCAATAAGCAATGCAGGCCAGCCCCGGGTCGGCTACCCCTTTTGCTTCTTTCATAAACTGAACCACCTGAGCCGGATCAAGTGGTTTGAAGTGGTCGAAGCTGTCGAATGCCGCGTTGTACACTTCGCAGAAATCGTGTGCAAAACCTTCCACATCATTAAAATCCAGGGCTTTAATGTCAATGCGGTTGCGTTCTTTCAGGCGCTGGGCAATGCTCCGCATCCGCTCGAAAGGAATATCTGCCGTAGCACCTTTGAAAGTCAGAATTTGTTCAAACGGGATGTAGCCATTTTGCAGGAAAAATGCCTCATAATAAGGCGGGTTGTAGTTTTCCTGATACATGGCCTGCACAAATCCCTTCACCAGCAACCCCCAGTAACGGTCGCGCTGGCCGAAATTGACCGGTGCATCCACTAAGTGCACCCCCTGATCCCGCAAAAATGCTTCCCCGTATTCAAGCAGTGCCCGGGCATATTGCCCATTGGGAATACATTCAAAAAAGCCAATGCCCCCCGTTGGATGTACTGCGTTTTTGTTGCCCTCATGATCTACAAAAGCGGCAGCTCTGCCAACGGGCTTGCCTTTATCATCCAGCAACACGTAAACACAGGCCGCACCATGTTGCAATAAGCCGTTGCGTGCCGGATCAAAAATGCCTTGAATCTCTTTTTCGAGGGGATACACAAAATTTGGATCACCCGCATAAACGGTATCGAGAACCCGGTGGAAGAGGTGCCAGGTTTTTTTGTCTGTGACGGTTAAGATTTGCATAGCGTGGGTCCGTTTA
>JABWAJ010000201.1 GCA_013361075.1 Saprospiraceae bacterium
AATTCAGGCAAAAGAAAGGAGGCAGAAATTTGGCCGGGCTTTATTTTCCAGTCCAAGACTTCTTCTTCTTCAACCCAAGCGGAGAAGCTGGCGATTTCAACTCCACGAACTTTTACGGAAATTTCGTGGACGACATTTTCATCTAAACTCAAAACATTCGCGTGGCAGGTTATTAATTTTTGCGCGTCCATAAGTGATTATTTAAAAATTAAAAAATAAAAGACAAAATCATTTGCCAACCGCGGCGGCATTACTCGGATAAGGCGTTTTTCAAGAAATCTTCATCCGTATCATTTTGCGCAGGCCACGCTTTAAATTTGCAATGGGCAAACCCCTGAAGGAAAGCCAGCAAGTGATTTTGCGCGTATAGAATTGCCCCTTCCAAGCTTGTAAATTGTAAAAAAGCAAACTCTTCGGGCAAGACATGTTTAGCAAGCCCTCCTTCATGAATGAAAGTCCAGATTTGCTCATCGTCATCGGGATCCGATTCCTCTGTAATAGCAAAAAGAAGTGTTTTTGTATCCCGGCGGATAATATAAACCTCCTCATGGTCATCTACATTGGAATCATTTTCTTTTGAAGAAAGGATTTCAAGAAAGGTTGATATTTTCAACATTTTGTGCTGATTATGGTGAGTAAATATTTATATTTTCAGTAAACACAAAAAGCCCCTACCGTTGCGGTAGTGGCAAGAAAGTCATTGTTAAAAATGTAAAAAGAACCTGGATTTTTTGAAAAATTAAAATCCGGTTACTAAGAATAGGACTTGCAAGGATTGCAAGAATTTCGTAGATTTGACGCATCGAATTTAAAATTTTCAAAACCGTTGCCCGGCTCGAATCAGGCAACGGTTTTTTTTATGCAATTACTTCATGTACATTCGGAGGTAAGGCTTCCGAATCAGTCGGTAATGAATCCAATAACTCTTCACGTTTGACTAATCGTCGTCGGCCTATTTTATAGGTGCGGAAAAGCCCCCTCTTTTCGTACAAGTAAAAAGTACTTCTTCCAATTCCAAGAAGCTCGCATGCCTCCGCAATGCTCAATATTTCCTTCTTTTCCATATTCATTTCCTTTTTTGTACCAATGTTTGTTGTTGTGCAAGGTTGACGGAGGCAAATATACATTCATAAATGTTTTTACGACAACATTACGAAAACATTTTTTTAAAAAAAACACAAAATGCTGATTGTTAGCTAAATACTGATGCTCTATCAATAGCCCTCACGCCGAAGTCCTGGAGATGCTTCAAAACAGTAGAAGGATTAATAAACCCAACCTGAAGCTTGTCTATTTCTACAGGCAAGCTAATTGAATTTCGATTAGCAGTGAAACTCAACAAATCTGATTGATTGTTAGGATTGGCGAGCCAGTCGAAAAGGGTAAATGTTTTCTGCGCAGATAGTTGAAATGCAGAAAAAACGGCGAATGAATAGAATTTTTCTTTGACTGAAATTGGAATATCTGCTATTTCAATCAGTTTCACTTCTTCAGTTAAATAGATCATTAACCCTATTGGATCTGTACTGCTTAATCTTCTATCTCTTCTTGTCCTTTCAGAACCCCATGCTAATACATCAAGGAAATGAAGATACGAAAGTTTACTCTTCAAAACTTCGATGAATTCTTGGTATATTTCGTACAACATCAATGGTTTAAATTCTTTATCGTATTGTATCATTCTCCGATTTATCCCAACAATAGTATGGCGATCACCCAAAGTTGTATACTCGTATTCTATAACTTTAGATAGCTTGGTTTTAAAATCGTTTAACCGATCATCCATTTCCTTTTTGCTGGCTTCTAAGATAACTTCTTCTTTTACGACTAAGATAAACCGTTCTGCTTTATCCTCTACATACCATTGGCCAAAAGAGGTGAGGGAATCATTAGAATAGGGAAACTTAGTCGTTTTTCTATTGAAAGTTATTCCTACATAAGCTGGATAAAAAACAGTTTCTTGGTATCTAATTACTCTAGAGCCAGCCGTCTTATTCGGCACGAACCGTATCGAAATCTTCTTCTTTTTCTCTCTCGGCCCAGTTTGCATGACGGAGTTCTTTTTCTACTTGTTGATTGCTCAACTGGACGTAGATTTTAGTCATGTCCAGCGTGGCATGTTGTAATAGTTTTTGCAGGGTCGGCATCTGGACTTTGGTAGCCAGGATTGTAGCGAAAGTGCGGCGCCCGCAATGCGAGCTGACCTGCTTGTCTATTCCGGCCATTGCCGCCACTTCTTTTACTTTCCGGTTGAAAACCTGATTGCATTTAATACCAAAAAGTGGCAATTTACTCCCCGCTCCCCCGAAAAGTACAGCATTTTCTTTTAATATCCGCTTCAATATTGCCTCGGGTCGGGATGGCGCCCCAGATTGCTGGGGGAATAGCAGATACAGAGGCAGGCTATAACCTTTGCCTGTTTTGCGCGCTCTTTGGGTCAAAAAGAGTTTGTTTTCAGATGTCTCCTCAATGTCGCAGGGGCGAATGGTGCTCAAATCACTGAATCGCAAGCCCGTGTAACAAAGCATGAGAAAAAAATCGCGAACAGGTGCCAAATGTTCCTGGTCTTTGGAGAACACCAGCTGCTCTAACTTGTCCAGATCAGCTTCACGAAGGAAAATCCGGCTTGGTTCTTCACCTTTTGGCTTGAACCGCAGATAAGGATTTTTACCGGGCTGAAGGTGCTCTTTGCCTATGGCTAAGGAGATATACTTCTGCATGTTTTTATGATGCTTCTGTATGGTATTCAAGCCCAGTTTCTGCTTGCGGAGGAATCGGTCAAACCCGTGAATGAAATCGAGTGTCAGATCCTCAAACCAAATGACCTTTTGATATTCAGAGAGTTTGTTGAGCGTCGTCTGTTGATTTCTCAACGAATCAGGCTTGATGGTGGAAAGTCCTATTTCCTGGCGATAGAAATCCGTAAAAGAATGGATGTTGCTCTCAGGCGTTGATTCACTCTTCAGAACCAATTTGGCAAGCGGACAAAAGCCAGTCTGGCCAATGATCCGCAGCTCATTACGTTCCAATTGTGTCACTAACTTTGCAAGGCGCTCGTTGAACTCTAAGTGAAGTGGATGGCTTCCTTTAATGCACCGGTACGATTTGTCCCAATGCTTCGGCTCTACATAAACTTCCGTAGAAAAAAAGCGGCACTTTCGATCCTGGTAGGCCTTAATCTGGATAAGTGCAGTGCCATCCAAATTAAGAAAATTGGTTCGGTTGTAGACCAGGCGGTACTTGATTTTATTGTACGTTTTCATAATCTGTCTTGTTCGATGACGAAAAGTGTCAACCATGCACATCGTACAAACAGAGTAACTAAATGAGTACAACATTTCTGAAACCCGCGAAGTATTGAAAATAAAGCTCTTTTAGCTTTATTGATTGAAAGACAACACTTTAGGTTGTCATTAGTGAACACCCATAAACAGGTGTGAACACTAAAATGTGATCCCGCTGGGATTCGAACCCAGGACACCTTGATTAAAAGTCAAGTGCTCTACCAGCTGAGCTACGAGATCATCTCTTTTACAGGAAGATTTTACCCCCCTTTTTGCAAAAGCGATGCAAATATAGACTGATTGTGTGGAATTCAAAGCCCCAGGCAAATATTTTTTTCTTTCTGCATTGTTTAAGCGCAATCTTCAAAAGAAAGTTTCTTCACATATTCCTGTAATTCAGCAGGTGGAGTGGCCAAATGCAGTGCCTGAAAAAAAGCTTCCAGGTCAAGAAAATTTTCGATCACCTGTGTGGCTCCTGCCTCCCGAAGGACTTCGCGGTCGCCGCGCCACCGGATGCCGACAAAGTCGAGTTGCATGTTCCGGGTGGTTGTTACGTCCCATTCTGCATCGCCGATATAGACGATTTTGGCAAATTTATCGGCCCCTCCGGCTGTTTCAATGGCTTCAGACAGGATGGATTCGCGGGTAATTTTCCCGTCAGCTGCGTGAATGGGGAGGCGGTCGGTGAGCAAACTAACGTGTTGGAGTTTTATTTTGGCAGGCGCATGCCAACCACCGGTAGCTAAGCAGGTGTGGTATTGATCCGGCATGTCATGTAGTCGGGCCATCATCGCGGGAGCACCGGGAATCGTCTGGAAATGATCGGGCATTTGCCGGCGCCCTTCTTCCAGCAAATCCATATAATATTGCTGGAAAACAGTTGTTTCTTCAGGGGTTGTTGATCTTTCAAAGTGCTGTGCAACAACGCTTTGAAAAATGGAGGTGTCGGTTACATGTGGATACCTGGTCCAGTCTATGGTCGGAAATGGCCTTTGATAAATGGTTTCATAGGCCTGGGCAAAATAGTTGCTGTCGCGACGGTCGGAGTGCACAAGGGTTCCGTCTAAGTCGAAGATAATCAGGTGCATTTAATTTGTTTTGTTGACGAAGTTAACGCAAAGTCTACGGCGGTTGTCGATAGTTGGCATAGAAAAAGAATTAGCATCGAATGTTGGCAGTGCACCGTGGAGCAAAGCCATTGCTCAACAAGGACCACTAATGAACTTGAAATCAGCCTAATTGTTTCCGGACAGCAGGGTCATCTGCGCTAAATGATGATCGTCGTGCTCGGCTACAAAATAAGCCAGATCGATTAGCTTCATGGGCGTTCCTAACCTGGGATGAATGGCGGCTTTTTCCAGATCTTCGTTGGTGGCAGACCGAAGCACCGCCATCAAATCACTGCGCAAAGCTGAAAACTGAGCAAGCAGCGCTGCCATATCCATGCTGTCGTAATCCGTCTCGTGCGTCTTTCGGTTGGTTAGATCTGCGGCGATTAAATTGCTTTGATTGTCAATGATTTGTAAAGCCCGATCACGCCAGAGTGGTTCCAGGTCAATCAAATGACCCACTTCTTTCTGGATGCTCCATTTGCCGTTGAGGGATAAGGTCAGGTTGTGTTGCATGCGGTTGATTTTGTCGGTTAACCGCGCAGGCGTGCCTTCCAGCCGTTCGAGGATAGTTGGAAAAAGGCCGTTATCGGTGATTGGTGAAAATTTCCGGTCAAACCAATTGGTGCGTTGCATAACTTTTGTTTTAAACTTCAGGGTGATCAATCATGGCCTTCTTTCATAACTCTCGTGCGGACACCCGCAAACACACCCTGAAAATAAATTAATGTTCAAAAAGGTGGCTCCGGGTGACGGATCTGGCGCGAATGTATTGAAGGATTTTGGGTCAATGGAAAGGCCCCAGCATTGGTCGCCAGCCTGGATTCTGAAGGTATGGTTGCCTAAACTGTAATCGGGGACCGCAAATTGATATGCTATGGCTTTTTCCGGCATGCCATTGCTGTAAATAACTATAGAATCCTTCGAAATGACCATTTTTTGGGTGCATTCACATGACTTTGGGGTTTTCCCTGGGCCATATCCAATGCTTCCGCTCCAAACCCAATGCCATTCACCAAGGATCGCCTCGCTGATTTTGCTGAGGTAAGTTTCCCTCAGGCGCAACCACTCTGCTTTTGCTACCCGCCCCATGTGTGAAGTTGAATCAAACAACGCGACATAGTATAATAAGTCCGCTTTTTTCCATGTAGAGTCTGCCTCGTTCAGGCTTAGAGCATGTTGAAAGTCGGTTTTTGCGTCTTTAGCCGAGTAATCCTCCGGCAGGATAAAACGCCCCGTTATACAAGGCCGGGCTGACTGTCCCAGCATAGCCCCGGGAGCGAATAGCAGCCATAACAAGCCGCTTAGTGCAAAAAAGGTTTCTCATAATCATGACTGGTGCTGCCACATCCCATGCCATAGCCGTCGTTAACGTCAAGAAACAGGGTGGCACCGGGTGTCCCCCGGGAAAAATCAGTTGCCGGATCTTTTGCAATTTTGACCAACCAGCACTGGCCTTCGGTTTGAATCAAAAATTGCTCTTTACCGAGGAACCAGGGTTTTAATTGAAGTTGGTAGGCCTCCTGTTTTTCCGGCACGCCATTCCGGAAATAAGCAATTGAGTCCTTGGAAATTATCATGTATCTGTTACATTCGCAAGATTCGGGCGTTTCTAATTCCCAATTCATACTGGCCATCCAATGCCAGGTACCAGGCAGCTGGCTTTGGATTTGGGTGGTCCGGGTTTCCGTTATCTGCAACAATTCTTTTTCAGCCAGTTGTCCGATATGGTTGGTGGCGTCAAATAAATATACAGCGTACAACAGCATCGCTTTCTGATGCAGACTGTCCGGGGCATTTAATTGACGCGCCCGCTGGAAATCGGTTTGGGCCTGTTCTCCGCTGTACGAATTTGGGAGTCCAACTTTAAGGCGGTCACAGGGAGAACCTGATTGTCCGGCCACAAATATTGGTGTTAAGCAGAGGCACAACAAAACTATCCGGGTACCAAAGCGAAAGGTTTGAATCATTGTGATGATCTTTTTATCTGGATTTTACACCCTTTTCACTCCAACGCGAAAGCAACAACTTTATTCCCTTTTGGGGTTCCAAGCTTTTCTCCTCCGCAGGCAAGTGCTATGTACTGTTTCCCATTCACTTCATACGTTGCAGGTGTCGCAAATGCGGCAGCCGGAAGTGTGGTTTCCCAGAGCAATTTTCCGTTATTTTTATTGAATGCCCGAAACTTACCGTCTTTTGTCCCTGCAATAAACAACAGGCCGCTTGCGGTAACGACCGGGCCACCGTAGCTTTCGCAACCAGTAGGCGGGTGGCCTTTTTGTTTTAATGAATCTGTATCCCCTAAAGTAACTTTCCAGCGGTAGGCTCCGGTATTCAGGTCAATGGCGCTTAGGGTTCCCCAGGGCGGGGCTATTCCTGGCAGTCCGTTGCTGTCTAAAAATTTGTGGTAGCCCGTGTGTTTGTAGGGCAGATCGGGCAACGCTGCGGTGGCGATGCCTTCGCCGCCTTCTTTTTTCTCCAGTCCAAGCAAAAAGTCCAGTAAGGCTTGTTTTGCATCTCCGGTAATTTGCGGAAAACCGGGCATCATGCCTTTGCCGGAGGTTACCAGGCCACTGATGTAATTACGGGAGCGCTTTCTGCTAATGTCAACAAGTGAAGGGTATCCACTCAACGCATTGCCGGAAAGATTGACCTGGTGGCAGGAGGCGCATAACTTCAAATAAGTTGCTTCGCCCAAAGGCAGCGAAGCACCAACCTGGCTGTTGGCTTCCAATTTTAAAATCCAGGCCATTTCATTAGAGTTGACATACAAAATGCCGTCTTCCGGGTCAGCAGCAGCCCCTCCCCATTCGGCTCCGCCATCGTAACCCGGGAGCAGGAGTACACCTTCAAGACTTGGCGGTGCAAAACGACGCCTGTCCAATTTCCGGAAAGCCTCCAACAGTTCTGCCCGGTTTTCTGCATAAGGACTGAGGTCATTTTCTGTCAATTCATAAGCCTGTCGGGCAAATGGCTGGGGGGCAACCGGTATGGGTTGGGTTGGCCAGGCTTTTTCTTCAGCCAAAGGGGAGGGCAATGCTTCCACTTCCTCGATTGGGTAAAGAGATTGCCCGGTTTTCCGGTCAAAAACAAAAACGTAGCCTTGTTTGGTAACTTGCGCCACAGCATCAATTACTTTGCCGAAACGCCTGACTTTGATTAGGTTAGGGGGTGCAGGAGGGTCACGGTCCCAAATGTCGTGATGGGTGAACTGGTAATGCCATATTTTTTCACCGGTACGTGCGTTCAAAGCCAGCAGGCAATTGGCGTAGAGGTTTTTTCCGGTGCGCTGGCCGCCAAAAAAATCAGGCGCTGCAGAGCCGGTTGGAACAAACAAGACCCCAGCCTTGCGGTCTACGGCCATTCCCGCCCAATTGTTTGCGCCGCCCACTGTGGTATTCAGATAAGCCTCTTTGTTTTCCCAGGTTTCATAACCCATTTCGTAAGGATAGGGGATGGTATGAAACGTCCATACCAGCTTCCCACTAACCACATCAAAGGCACGCACGTCACCGGGTGC
Organism: Saprospiraceae bacterium; assembly: GCA_013361075.1. Lineage (GTDB taxonomy): Bacteria > Bacteroidota > Bacteroidia > Chitinophagales > Saprospiraceae > JABWAJ01. Next base: position 7,914 of record JABWAJ010000201.1, read on the forward strand.
AGCCTCGGCGTCCTCTGCAAGCCGGAGTGGCATGATGATCAGGTTTTCAAAAATGGTTCCCGGAGTATTGGAAATGATGAATTTATCCCGGGCGCTTTGCGGCAGGCCTTCGTGCAGGTCAACGCTTCCTTTATCACCAAAAGTTTCAATGGGTTTTCCGGTTTTGGCATTCAGGGCATAGAGTTTGGGACCGATGGTATATAAAATGCGCTTGTCTTCACCGTTTTCCCAATACGCAACACCCCGGCTGGTGCTGTGCCATACCCTTAGCGGATCGCCAAAACGCCAAATTTCTTTGCCGGTAGCGGCATCCAGTGCAAAAGCCTGAACCGTGGCGGTTACGCCAAACAGGATCCCGTCCACAATGATGGGCGTCATTTGCATTTGCCCGCTGTCGGGAGCAGCGTACGTCCAGGCTACCTTTAATTGCTGCACGTTTTCAGGAGTAATTTCCGTCAGAGAGGAATAGTGGTTCCGGTCCGGCCCCCCAAGGTATTCGCGCCATTCCGAATAATCAGGCTGGTCAGCAGTACAGGCGACCAGGCTGGGCAACAGGGAAAGAACGAAATAGATTGTTCTATTTTTCATAAAACCGGATGTTGAATGGTTGCAACAAATTTTCCCATAAACGCGGCATATCTGGCAGCTTCAGCGGCAATGGCGGTTTGATTATAATCTGAATTGCACACCTGCAAAAAAGCTTCTTCCGGCACCCGGTTCAAAATATCGCCCACCTCCGGCGTTGATTCGGATGTTGTTGTAAACCCGTGCATTGCCAAGGTTATCAGAACCAAAAAAGACCTCACAGAAAACTTTGTCTAACATCCCTCGCCAGCCAATCCGCGCATTCACCAAAGTAGTGGCCTGGATGGCTACTGCGTTTGCGTTTTCTGCAAAAAAACGACCGGTATAACGCCCGGATAATTGAGCAAAAGTGCCACCCCTGTGGTGATATCGCGCACTTATTTGCCCATTGTGCCGTGGCAACCCGGGCAGCGCCTTGCCGGCAAAATCGGTACCCCCTGAAATGAATTTCCCAAAGCTGAAATCTGACCAGGTATAATTCATCCAGACTTCCATTCCCTGGAAAGGCGAAAACCCCAGCGCTGCTTCCACTCCCCGGCGAACGGAATAACCCGCATTCCGGTAAAAAGTGCGGCCAGGCTGATCCTGTAACTCATAAGGACTCAGCTCTCCGCGGGTTCTGGCCTGGAATACCGCAATTTCCCAATTCAACTGCTTGCGACCCCGGCTGCGAATACCCACCTCCCCTGATAAAGTTCGCTGGGCATTGAGGTCGGCAAACCCGCCTCCGTCAGGGTTGTTGGACAGTTCAATCAGCGCCGGCGTTTCAAAATTGGTAGTGACATTGCCATATACATTGAGTCTCGGCCGGATGCGCCAGGCAGCACCAATCCAGGGGCTAATCCGTTGGAAATTGCGGTCGCCAGACTGGTCACCGTCGTCTAAAAAGCGGTCGCGCACCCGAAGGCGGACCAAATCGCCGCGTACCCCGCCACTTAAGGTCAATTGTCCTTTGGGATGCCAGTGTCCGATGAGGTAAACTCCACTGCTGCTGAACACTTCGTGCTGCCGAAGTCCCAAAGCCCCGCGCAGGCCTTCATTGTTGTCAAACCGACTGCGTTTGTCCTGTAACCAGTCTATTTCCAGGCCCGCAGCAAAACGGTACCGGGCTTGCCGTTCCCGGTTTCGGGCCTTACTGTCCAATTCAAACTGCAACATCCCCCCGGCAGTAAGGCGTTCCAGCCCAACCTGCCCTCCAACCCGAAAAGGCAGGAAATTGTCAAACTGGCGCAATGCAGACCATACCCGGGCGTTGAGCCGGACTTGCCGGGAGAATTTTTTATCCAAAATGGCTGCCAGCCTTCCTTGCTGAAGCGATTCTCCTGCGTGGTACTGCACGTTCGCACCCAAAGCGGCGCGCCAGTTGATGCTGTCCTGATTTGCATTCAGTGAACCAGGGTCGTCGGCTTGCGGACTATTGGTATAATTGGCCAGAAACGTCAGATGGATGCTTGAATCGGCTGCGGGCGACCACCTCATTTTAAAAGTGGCTAAAGTGGATTTCATTCCGGAATGCCGCCGAAAGCCATTGGTGGTAACGTGGGTAAGGCCAACTTTGAACGAAGTGTTTTTATGGCGAAAGCCAGCTTTGGCATGCCATTGCCGAAACCCGAATGACCCCGCGGCCATACGGAATTCGACCCCGGTTTTATCATCGGCACCTTCGGTGGTCAGGTTCAAAACGCCTCCTGATGCATTGCCATACAACCCGGCAGATCCTCCCCGCAGCACTTCGATGCGCTGAAGCATGGACGGGTCAAGATTATCTACCTGTGCTTGCCCGTCGGGGGTAGATTCCGGGATGCCGTCGAGCATGACTTTTATGCCACGGATACCAAAACCGGCACGGGCGCCGAAACCACGGATAGAAACCCGAAGGTCCTGGGCGAAATTGGCGTCGCCCAACACAAAAATCCCCGGAATCGCAGGCAGACTTTCTGCTAAGGTCAATTGAGGCTGGGCGATGCGAATGCGCCCGTCATCAATTACAGAAACTGCCAGGGCTGACTCGTCTGACTTTACCGTGGTGCGGGCAGCAGAAATTTCCACCAAAGGCAGGGTATCTGCACGGAGGGTGTCTGCAAGCTGCTGTCCGTTGACAGGGGCTGCAAGTGCAGCGAAAATTACGCCGGTTAAAAATAAAGAGACTGAGTTTTTTAACATTTTGTAATTTTATATGGCGACCAGAATTCAGGAGCAGGTTCGTTACTTCCTAAGCGGCCTGTTTGACCATATTTGCTGGTTTTCCGGCAGCAACAATCAAACAATTAGTCAAAAATGATCAAAAATCGCTTCTGTATGATGTTTTTTAAAAAAATAGCCATTTTTTCAATGGCCGGATTTGTTTTTTCGTGTTCCCCGGAGAAAGATTGCTGTGACCAACCGGAGATTGATCCTCTGGAAATCAGAGCGGTGGATGCTTCATTCCTTCCAGAGGTAAGGACTTCGGGGGTAGTGGTGCAAAATATGGACGGGCAGGCCGAAGATATGCTGAGTACGCTGCAAAAGGCCGGGGTGAATACGATCCGCATTCGGGTATGGAACAACCCTGCCAGCCCGACTTCCGGCTTCCGGCAGGTAAAAGATTTTGCCGCAGAAGTAAAAAGCAAAGGCATGAAAGTATGGCTTTGCCTGCATTATTCGGATACCTGGGCCGATCCGGGGCACCAAGCCAAACCTGCTGCCTGGGCCAACCTCAATTACGAAGTCTTGCAGGACAGTGTTTATGAATTCACCAAAATGATTGCCGGGAGCATTCAACCCGAATACATTCAAATCGGAAACGAAATCAATGCAGGACTGCTTTGGCCCGAAGGAGCCATCAGCAACCTGAACCAAATGAAAGGACTGCTGGAGAAAGGAATAAAAGCCGTTCGTGACCATTCACCAAACACCCGGGTGATGATCCATTATGCCGGGCATCAGGAAGCTGCAGGGTTTTTCAACCAGGTGGGCAGCATGGATTTCGACCTCATTGCCTTGTCCTATTATCCTTTTTGGCATGGCAAAAATTTTTTCCAGTTGGAACACAACATAACACAGCTTGGTGCCAATTTCGGAAAAAAGGTCGTCATTGCCGAAACGGCTTACCCATTTACCTTTACGTGGAATGACCAAACCAATAATGTAATAGGTCTTTCGGAGCAAATTCACCCGGATTACCCGGCTTCGGTTGAAGGGCAAAGAATTTTTTTGCTGCGAATCAGGGATATCGTCAGGAACAACACCTACGGAGCTGGTTTTTGTTACTGGGGAGCAGAATGGGTAGCTTTTAAAGGAAATTCAGCCACAGATGGCTCCCCGTGGGAAAACCTTGCCTTATGGGATTTCAACTTTCGTGCATTGCCTGCATTGGAAGCATTTGAGGAATGAATCCGCTTCTTTTTGAATCTTTTTTAAAAACAACTACTTTGCAGCAAACAAAACTTACAACTTATGAACCGTCAGGAATTTCTTCGTTCGCTCGGTGTAGTTACGCTGGGTGCCTCTTTTAGTTCCTCTTTTTTGGCTGCATGCAGTCAAAACACAACGGCTGTTTCGGCCACAAAATCAGGAGATATGTTTTTTAAAATATCGCTGGCGCAATGGTCGCTCCACAAAGCGTTGTTTGCCAAGGAATTTGACAACCTGGACTTTCCGGTGAAAGCGCAGAAAGACTTCGGCATCAGTGCAGTAGAGTACGTCAACCAGTTTTTTAAGGACAAGGCAAAAGATGAAAAATACTTAGCCCAATTGAAGCAACGCTGCAATGACCATGGTGTAACCAGTGTGTTGATTATGATTGATGGCGAAGGGGAAATGGCGGATGTGGATGCTAAAAAACGCATGAAAGCTGTTGAAAACCATTACCAGTGGGTAGATGCGGCTAAATTTCTTGGCTGCCATTCCATTCGGGTCAATTGTTTCGGTGTAGGAAATGCGGCAGAAGTAGCAAAAGCTGGTGCCGATGGGTTGCGTAAATTAAGTGAATATGCACAAAAAAGTGACATTAATGTTATTGTCGAAAACCACGGCGGTTATTCTTCTGACGGCCAGTGGCTCTCTGGCGTGATGAAGGCGGTTGGCATGCCCAATTGTGGTACATTGCCCGATTTTGGTAATTTCTGCATCCGCCGGGAAAAAGGAGATATGTGGGAATCACCCTGTGTGGAAGAATACGATCGCTATAAAGGCGTGAAAGAAATGATGCCATTTGCCAAGGGGGTCAGTGCTAAATCTCACGATTTTGATGACAAAGGCAATTGCATCCAGACCGATTATGTCAAAATGTTGAAGATTGTTAAGGACGCAGGCTATAAAGGCTATGTCGGTATTGAATACGAAGGCAGCATTTTGTCAGAACCGGATGGCATTCGGGCCACAAAAGCCTTACTGGAAAGGGTAGGGAAGGAGCTGGGGTAAAAGAAGCAAACCGGCAAACATGAGTCATCCCGAATTTTCATTAATACGGCCCCATCCTTCGACAAGCTCAGGAACCATCGGGACCAAATGTCGGTAGCCCTTTAGCATTTCGTATGGTTTTCCGTCCCGTATGTACGTAATATTAACGTTTTATTGCGTACCTACGGCACGAAACGGGAACATTCGATGCTTTTTCTACCGACATTTCGCCCCGATGGGGCGTGAAAAAATTCGGGATGACTCAAGTTTGATTCTTGTCTACTTTGCTTTTTTAATTAACAACCTTTTGCAGAACAACCTTTTTGGTCAATCGCTTCGTGCCCTGAGTGATTTCGAGGTAATAAGCACCCGGACCGTTTTGCGAAATGTCCACTTCATCGCTAAACGGACCCGAATAGGACCCCAGGTCGTAGTCATAAATGGAGCGGCCTGCAGCATTGTAAATCCGGATGCTGGTAGTGCCCTGTTCCGGCAATTCAAACTGAAGGCGGAAAGCCCCCTGATCCGGGTTTGGAAAAAGGCCAAGATCATTGACACGCAGTTCATTGGACGGCGCCATATTCATGTTGTATTTCGTCCGCATATCGTCGGATTCCTGTTGGGTTAAATCTTCTACTGCCACCTTTACTTTTGACAAGTCGAGTGCTTCCGGGCGCCCCATGACCCCGGTAGCTTCTTCCTCCTTAGCTTCGTCTTCATCATCCCCTTCGGCAGAAAAAATATGAATTTCGCCGTCGTTCCAGCCCCATTCCGTATATGGCTTGGTGTCGCAGTAAGACTTCATCGGTTTGGTGGCCGTCATTTCTTTGCCGTTGCGCAGGAATTGTACAGTAATGTCTTTACCCACTTCGCATGCATCAACCGCCACACCGAGGTCGGTCCAGTCTACAATGCGGGCACCATTGATTTTTGTAATCACGTCGCCGCGCTGGATGCCCAGTTCTTCAGCGGTAGATTTTTTAATCGGGGCAACAGCAACGCCGTCAACGTTTTCATCATCACTTTCTGCTTCATTGACTCCGAGGAAAGGCGACTTGCATTTGTCGGTTTCTTCTTCGATTTGGGGGGTATCGGAGCGTTTGCCAAAAGTAACTTCAACGCTTTCTTTTTTACCGTTTCGGATAAAATGAACGGTCGCTTTAGTATCGGCTTTGTATTTTCTCAGGATATCCGTCAGGTTTTTAGATTCGCTTACGCGGTAATCATCGATACCATAAACGTAGTCGAAGGGCTTCAATCCTGCCTTTTCAGCAGCAGTACCTTTTACAACAAGGGAAATGTAACTGCCAAATGGTGTTTCAAAACCCAGCTTACTGGCTTTATCTTCATCAATTTCGTTGGAATGAATGCCCAGGAAAGCATAATTCACGGGCTCTTGTTTCTGCTTTTCAGCAAGTTTGATGCGCTCAGCCTGAGACTGAACCACGCCCTCTACTTTCCCTTTTTTGCCTTCGCGTTCGTATTCGACAACGATTTTTTCACCGGGCTTCATGGCACTGACTGCTGTAGAAATATCACTCCAGTCGATCATTTTGTAGCCATTGATGCTGTGGATCACATCTTCATCCATCAAACCAATGCTTTCTGCTGTTGAATTGGACACGATTTCTACTTTTACGCCTGCGGTTGCCTCTTCTTCCTCCTCTTCGTCCTCCTCCTCTTCTTCTACCTCCTCCTCTACCTCTACCTCCTCCTCCTCCTCTTCTTCCTCCTCCTCCTC
>JABWAJ010000202.1 GCA_013361075.1 Saprospiraceae bacterium
CAAAATGATTGTTTGAAATCTATGGTTAGTGGCAACATTATTTGGTAGGACTATGTAAAATTAGGGTGATATGATAAAGTTGGTATCATCAAAATGGCACTTTTTTTTATCGAAATAATATAAGATTGAAAATTCGGCGAATCGTTTTTGTCAAACAATTATATGCGACCTTAATTTGATTTTAACAGAATTTTATTCTAAATGCCGGGCATCAGTTTTTGCCTTTTTTTATGGAAAAAGGCTGAAGCGTAGAGTAAGAGAAAAAAAAATCCAGTCGGCAACTGGCGTCGACTGGATTTGGGGTGCGGAAATAAGCTACGCTTGCAATAAAAGATCACCCATTCAAATACAAAAAAAAGACGAGTAAAATCAGGGCGAGGGTCACCCCAACGATGATGTACATTGCTTTTTTTGCACTTTCTTGCTGGCGTTTATCCGCGATCAGCTTTCTTTTTGATTTTGTCATAGACTTTTCCTGTTTTTCGCTTGCTGTGAAGAATTTCCTGTCCTACAAATTAAGGCACTAAGCGTATCTCTACCAAGCAGGCAGCCAAAAAAATTGTAAAAAAATCTGTGTTTGTTCCGGTCATTTATAAAGCTGCCGTTCATAAAATTCCACCACCCGTTCGTCGGTCATAATATCCTGATAACGAAGTGGATGTCGCAGCACAATACCTTCCAGCGTTCGGCACCTGCTGAGGGCTACATAGGTTTGCCCGTTTTCAAAGGCCCCTTTATCCAAATCTACAATTAACCGGTCAAATGTTTTTCCCTGAGATTTATGAATGGTGACAGCCCAGGCAAGTCGCAATGGCAATTGGTTAAACGTTCCGACGACCTCGGTTTCGATTCGGGTCTGGTCTTCCGGATGAACCTTATATTGAAGGACTTCCCAGTCCATTCTTTCGGTTTCAATATACCGCTTCTGGTCGCCCTCTTCCACCAGTACCGTTACTGTTTCGTTTTCCAATTTGACAATTTTCCCAATAGTGCCATTCACAAAGCGGCGCTGGAGGTCATTTTTAGTAAACATGACCTGTGCGTTTAGTTTCAAACGGAGGCTGGCTTCAGCAGGGTAGAGGCTGGGGTTAAAATTGCCTGTAACCCTTGCGGAATAAGTAACTGCAGGAAGTGGGATACGTGCCAGTTCGGTCTGATTGATGGTATCCACGCGGGCATTGCGGGCCGAAAGCGTGATGAAATAATCGGGTGGAGAAAAATCAGGAATGTAGCGCTTGTTCAATTCCTCCAGGTCATCCACATCGACCCGGTTCAGGCGAATGGCGTCGAGGAGTTTCAAAAAATACCGGTTTTCCTGCCGGTAAACTTTCTGCAACTCAAACATCTCCAACTCAACTTCGGAGCGGATTACCTCAGCCGAAAAAAAATAAGGGGATTCATAACGGGTTTGAAGAAACATCATTTCAGTTTCTGAGGCGACAACAGGCGGCAACTGAAACAAATCACCAAAAAAAACGACCTGCACTCCCCCAAAAGGCATTGGGTTTTCCCGGTTGACACGGAGGAAATAGTCAATATTGTCCATCATATCAGCACGGACCATAGAGATTTCATCAATCACCAGGACGTCAATATTCTGGTACAGCTTGCGATTGAACCGCTTTTTTATATCGCGCCGGTCCAGCGGTTTGGCCGGAAATCCAAAAAAAGAATGGATCGTTTGCCCCTGTACATTGAGGGCTGCAACGCCGGTTGGTGCCAATACGACTGCTTTTTTCCGGGTCGTACTTCGGAACAATTGCAACAGGGTAGACTTGCCGGTCCCCGCCTTGCCGGTAATGAACAAATTTCGGCCCTGCTTCTCTATCAAATCGAGGGCATGGCGAAAATCATCGTTCAGCTCCAAAGGCGTTTTATCAAGTCCCACAGATTAGTCCGCTTATTTAATCGGTTTCGCAAGGTACACAAACACTGGCAAATGGTCGCTGAATCCACCAATATAAGTATCCCCGGCAAATGTTCGGTGCGGATACCCACGGTATTGCCCCGATTTTTGGAACAAATAGTTCTCGTTAAACACACGAGCATTGTAAAACTGGAATCCTCCTGCTTTTTCATTGATCAACCCATAAGAGAGGATAATTTGATCAAACAGGTTCCAGGAATCCTGATAAGCCAGCGTACCGATACCCCTTTTGAAAAAATCGTACATCGGATTAAACAGCTCGCCTGGTTTGGTATCGTCTTTTTTGAAATTGGCTGCCAGAATCTTTTTTACACTTGGACTAGTGGGATCGTCATTTAAATCTCCCATAATGATGATTTTGGCGTTAGGGTCGGCTTGCATCAAAGAGTCGGCAATGTTCTTGCAAATCAGGGCCGCTGCATTCCGATAAGGCTGGCTGGCAGCTTCGCCCCCGCTACGGGATGGCCAGTGGTTAACCAGAATATGAAGCGGCTCGCCATCGTACAGGCCTGAGACAAATAGGATATCCCGCGTTTTTCGGGGACTGCCGTCTGGGTTGTAAATCGGAGTCAGAACCGCCTGGCTCGAGGTTGGCTTGAAGTATTTTGACTGGTAAAGCAGGCCAACATCAATACCCCGCTCATCGGGAGAATCGAAATGCACAATCTGGTAGTTTCTGGAAGCCAGCTTGGGGTGCTTGACCAAATCCTCCAGCACCCTCCTGTTTTCAATTTCGGCTACGCCAAGGACAGAGATACCGTCGGGACTGAGCTCCAAAGCGAGTTCCGATATAACCCGGGACATGTTGCCCAGTTTTTCCTGATAAATGGTTTCGTTCCAGTTTTTTTTCCCGGTAGGCAAAAATTCAGCGTCGTTGATTGCCGGATCGTCTTCGGTATCGAATAAATTTTCTAAATTGTAAAAACCGATGGCCCCTACCTTATACTGTTGTGATTTTTGGGCAACCAGCAAAGAGATGGGTAAAATCAGCATAAAAATGGAAAAAACAGATCTTTTCATAGTTGTTGATTAAATGACAGACGCTTGGACGACAAAAGCCCGGATGCAGATACGTACAAGCAAATTAAGTTTAAGTTAATTTTGACCGATCTAAAAAAGACCGATTCAAGTGAAATGCTACCTTTGCATCACTTTGTTTAATTGAAGCTCAAAAGTATGCTTAATTCTAAAAAAGTATTCCTTTTTCTCTCTTCCGCCTTCTTCTTTTTACCTACCCTGATTACGGCCCAAACTGTTACAATTCAGGGAAGTATTAAAGATGGACAAACAGGTGAAGCCATCCCGGGTGTTGAAATTCGTTTGTTGCGTACAAGTGTTTTTTCAGATACTGACGGCACGTTTCGCCTGACTACCAGTAGCAATGCCATTGATGCTGTTCTGAGTATCTCGCGACCGGGCTTTGCCAATTTGGACACACTGATCAACCTGAGTTCTGGAAACATCACCTTAGGCACGTTGAATCTGACCTCACAGGCTGGGATTGACCAGCTTTCCGGAGAAGAAGTGATTTCCACAGTCACCCTGTCTTCAGACGAAGACAATAACGAAGGGTCCCAAAACATTGCGGGGGTATTGACTGCCTCCAATGACCTGTTTGCTGCTACCGCTGCTTTTGGCTTTAGTGCTGCTCGATTCAGGATCAGGGGCTACGATTCTGAAAACAACCTGATTTACCTGAACAACATCCCGGTAAATGACCAGGAAGACGGGTTTGTCTTCTGGAATGCCTGGGGAGGGTTGAACGACGCTGTGCGTAGCCGTACCAATTCTATTGGCCTTCAGCCTGCTGAATTCTCATTCGGGGGTGTTGGAGGCGCAGTCAGTATTGATACCCGGGCCTCTTCGCACCGCAAACAACTGCGCGTATCTTACGCCATTTCTAACAGAACTTACCGCCACCGCTTGATGGCTACCTATGCTACAGGCATGAAAAATGGCTGGGCATTAACGATTTCGGGGTCGCGCCGCTGGGCAGAAGAAGGTTATGTGCCGGGTACGTCTTACGATGCCTGGTCCTATTTCCTTTCCGTTGACCGGAAAATAAACGACCGCCACACGCTGAACCTGACGGCATTAGGGGCTCCAACCATCCGTGGAAGGTCCACTTCTTCCGTACAGGAAATGTACGACCTGGCAGGCACGAATTTTTACAATTCCTACTGGGGGTACCAAAATGGAGAAAAACGCAACAGCCAAATGGTGAATACCCACCAGCCGCTGGCAATTTTGCGCCATGACTGGAGTATTTCAAATGCAACTACCCTCACCACTGCAATCAGTTATGAATTCGGTCGGGACGGGCTGACTGCCCTTGACTGGTACAATGCCCGCGATCCGCGACCTGATTATTACCGCCGTTTGCCAAGCTATATCGAAAACGACCAGCGCGAGGAGGTAGAACAGTTGCTGCGGGATAATGAGGAATTGCGCCAGATAGACTGGGCCAGCATGTACGAAGCTAACCGCAATAGCATTGAAACTATTATCAATGCTGATGGAATTGAAGGCAATAACGTCACAGGCAAGCGCTCGCAGTACGTTGTTGAAGAACGGCGGGCAGACATGTCGCGTGCAAGTTTCAATACCAATTTCCGCAGTGCAATCAGTGACCATTTCACCCTGACTGCCGGACTATCCTACCAGGCGCAAAAAACAGAGTATTTCAAGGTACTCAACGACCTGCTGGGCGGCGACTTCTACTTAGATATTGACAAATTTGCGGAGTTTGGAAACGCAGGAAATAATGAAGTCATTCAGAATGACCTCAGTACCAGAAACAAACTCGTACAGGAAGGAGAAAAATTTGGTTACAACTACGACATCGTCAACAATCGGGCAGGAGCCTGGGTTCAGGGCGAGTGGGACTACAGGAAATTTGACTTTTTCGCTGCAGCCAGTGCCAACAACTCCCGTTTCTGGCGGGAAGGCCACGTCCAAAACGGAAGGTTTGAGAACTCCATAGGGAAGTCAGAAGTCCAAAATTTTCTGGACTATGGTGTAAAAGGCGGTATAACTTACAAATTGAATGGCAGAAACTACTTCGTATTGAATGGGGCTTACCTTACCCGGGCGCCGTTTACCCGCAATGCCTATCTTTCTCCCCGCACCCGTGCCGACTTTGCAGAGGGGGCTGTTCTGGAGAAAGTGCTTTCTGCGGAAGCGAATTATTTGCTGCGTTCGCCAGGCCTGAAAATAAAAGCAACTGGCTATTTCACGCAGTTTAGTGATCAAATCAACGTCCGCAGCTTTTATTTGGACAATGCCATCATAGACGATGGAGGGGTTAGTGGCGGGTTTGTCAATTACATCATGAGCAATATTTCTACGCAACATATGGGGGTAGAATTTGCAGCAGAAGTGGCAACACCCATTACCGGATTGAAGGCGAGAGCAGTAGCGGCTATTGGCGAACACATTTACACCAACCGCCCGGATGTGGAAGTTTTTCTGGACCAGGATGCTGCTTCATTGGGCAAACGCCAGGTTTATATCAAAAACTTTTACGTGGCAGGATCGCCGCAAACCGCTGCGAGTTTTACACTCAGCTATAACGCCAAAGCTTTTTGGTTTGCCAACCTGAGTTTCAACTATTTCGACAACAATTGGATCGACTTTTTCCCGGAGCGCCGCACAACAGAAGCCGTTTCTTATGTGGATGACCCGCAATATGGTAACGAAGTTGTAGAACCGGGTTCCCCGCTATGGCAACAGATTATCAATCAGGAGAAAGCACCGGCTGCTTTTACAATGGACTTTTTTGGTGGCAAATCCTGGAAAATAAACAACCTGTTCATTTACCTGAATATTGGGGTCAACAATATTCTGGACAAAAAAGACTTCATTACCGGAGGGTACGAACAATACCGGTTTGACTTTGAAGGCAAAAATGTGAACAGGTTTCCAAACCGCTATTTCTATGGATTTGGCCGGAACTACTTTGTGAGTTTGGCTTTCAGGATTTGATATTTAAAAAATTAAAATACATCATCAGTTATGGCTTTCTTCTTAAAACGATTTTTCCTGTTCGCTTTGCTGATTTCGCTGACTACCTGGGGTTGTGTAGACCGCGAGTTCGACGAACCACCGGTAGGCAATCTGCCTGATCTGGAAGCAAATGCGACCATTGCACAACTCAAAGCACTTCATGCGGTTGGCGGGGCCAGTAATTTAGTTACTGAAGACTGGATTGTAGACGGTGTTGTTGTTGCTGATGACGAATCAGGCAACTTTTTTAAAAATATTGTCATTCAGGATGAAACCGGCGGCATTGCTATTCGATTGAATTCAACCGGGTTATACAATGATTTCCCTGTTGGCCGCAAGGTATTCCTGCTGGCTAAAAACCTTTACATCGGCGATTACAATGGCTTGCACCAGGTCAATGGAAGTGCCGATGCTGCTCTTGAGGAGGTACTAATTCCGGAACACGTCATTGGTGCAGAAAGGGACCAACCCGTTACACCAAGGGTAGTTACGATGGCTGAATTGCAAAATACAACCTTGTACACTTCCCTGATCAATACATTGGTACAAATCAACGATGTACAATTTGCTCAGGCAGACGCCGGAGCTACGTATGCAGATGCCGCCAACCAGTTTTCGATCAACCGCAATGTTGAAGATTGCAACGGCAATTCCATCATACTACGGTCCAGTGGTTTTGCAGATTTTGCGGCAGAACTGACGCCAACGGGTAAAGGATCTATTGTCGCTGTGGTGAGCATTTTTGGAAATACCAAGCAGTTGAACATTCGCGATCTGAACGACGTGCAGATGGCAGCCGACCGCTGCGGCGGCATTGGCCCGGGTGGAGATGTCATTCCAATAAAGGATGTACGGGATCTTTTCCAGGCTGGAACGACTGCCGGCCCGGATGGAAAAACAATCAAAGGAGTAGTAATTTCGGATCGGGCAGCCGTGAATACTGACACAAGAAACCTCGTGCTACAGGATGCAAGCGGTGGAATCGTTGTACGGTTCGCAGCGGCGCACAATTTTGACATGGGCGATGAAGTAGAAGTTTCGGTAGAAGGCATGGAGTTATCAGAATTCAACGGGTTACTCCAGGTTAATAATGTACCCAACAATGCAGCAACTTCTGCCGGATCGGGTACCTTGCCAACGCCACGTGAAGCAACTGTTGCCGAAATCAATGCCAATCTGAATGCCTGGGAATCTACACTGGTAAAGGTAAAAAATGCTACCCTTAGTGGTGGAGCTACCTACTCCGGATCTCGTACGCTTTCAGATGCAACGGGGTCAATCATCCTGTTCACACGCACCCAGGCTACTTTTTCCGGTTCTGCTTTGCCGACAGGTAATGTGGATGTAGTTGCCATTGTTTCACAATTCACCGATGCACAACTAAGCATCCGGAATCTTAATGATGTAACCCTGCTTGGCGGGGGAACTGATCCGGTGGAAGTTTCTCTGGCCGAACTCCGCAGCCTTTTTGCAGGTGGTGCAAGCAGCGTCCCTGCTGCTAAAAAAGTAAAGGGCGTCGTGATTTCGGATAAGGATAATTTCAATTGGGCCGACCGCAACGTGGTTATTCAGGATGCAAGCGGCGGTATTACCGTTCGTTTTACCGCAGCACACACCCTTGCCTTGGGGCAGGCGGTGGAAATTGTTGTTTCAGGTGCAGAACTTTCCGAATTTAACGGATTGCTCCAGATCAACAATGTACCGAATGCCAATGCAACAGCTTTAGGAGCAGGTACACTACCAACACCACGTCAGGCAACCATTGCAGAAATCCTGGCAAATCTGGAAGCCTGGGAATCTACGCTGGTAAAAATCATCAATGTGACCATAACGGGCGGAGGTACCTATTCCGGTGCAAAAACCCTGAACGACGGCACGGGCACCATGGATATGTTTACCCGTACACAGGCAACATTTTCGGGGGCAACTGTTCCTGCCGGAGCAGTCAATATCGTAGCAGTTGTGTCTCAGTTTAATGCCGGACAGGTCATTATCCGGAATACAGGCGACGTGACGCCGTAAGAAAATTTTATTTTTGATTTGAGTTGCGCGAGACATTTCCCATTTTCGGTATGTCTCGCGCAATTTTATAGGTATGGCATGCATAATTGCTGCACCGCCTCATCCGAACCCAAGCTGATATGGGCATAATACAACGCCAAAGCATCAAATTGACGCTCATCAATTATATTGGCGTGGCACTGGGCATCATCAATACCCTGTTTATTTACCCCAAGGTATTGACTGAGGATGAATTTGGCATTTTTCGCTTTGTGACTCAAACGTCACAAATGCTTTTTCCATTTGCACTTATGGGGGCCGGAACGCTTAGTATTCGTTTTTTCCCAATCTTCAGGGATGAACGAAACGGACACAATGGCTTTTTGCTCCTTTTGCTATCCGCCGCATCAGGAGGGTTGGCTCTGTTTTCCATTTTAGCATTTTTCTTCCGCAAGACAATCTTTAATGCCTATGCCCCTAATTTTGGGCCATACGTTCATTATCTGCCTTATATTTTTCCGATTGTCTGTTGCATGGGCCTGGCTTTTATTCTGAGTACATACGCTGCAAATTTTCAGCGCATGGCCATTCCTCAAATTCTCAACAATCTTTTTTTAAAACTATCGACAGCCTTGTTGTGTCTTAGTTTTTTCGGCGGGTTACTAACCTTTGCTGCCTTGATGGCCGGGCTGGTTTTAGCTTATTTTTTAATAGTTGTCCTTCTGACGCTTTATTTGAATCGGGAAGGTCTGTTTTTTCTGAATTTCAAGCCTGCATTTTTAACCAAATCATTGGTAAAAGGCATGGCCGGATATGCCGCATTTGGCTTTTTAGGCCATATAAGTTCTTCCATATCCATACAGATAGACAGTTTTATGGTGGGAACTATGATTGATTTAAAAAGTGTAGCGATTTATTCTATTGGTTTTTTTATAGCTGATACCATTGATATCCCCAGGCGCTCGGTAGAAAGTGCAGCATCACCCATTATTTCTCAGGCGTGGAAAGAGAATGAC
>JABWAJ010000203.1 GCA_013361075.1 Saprospiraceae bacterium
AAAAACCATTGCCTGAATCAATTGATGCAGATGTACTGCTAATGCTAAATATGTTATTGAGCAGGCAGGACCTTCTTGCAGATTACATGAAATCGGCGGCTCCAGATTCTTTAAAACGAATTATTGCGCTAGCTGGAAATGAACATCCTCAAGGACAAGAAAGCAAAATTACCAACTATAAAATTGAATACAAAAACAGAATCGTCTTAGAGAGGCTTTATGAAGGACTGATCATGCCGTGCGCATTACGTGATGCAGGAAATACTATTTCAACGAGCAAACTAGACTTGCCAAAAGCTTTAAGACAAGGGTTAGACAACTTTCCTGATATTGGAATAACCTTCAAACTTGGGCCTGTTTCTGTGAATCCGGTGAAATTTACTCAATCATCTTTAAAAATATATGACGGTTTTAAAAACCTTACTGACTATGGCGATCCATCATCAAACATCAAACTGGATCTGCAAAATGAACAGCGAATGAAGAATGCTAATCCAGCTAAGTTTGCTGAATTTGCCAGAAACCAAGCTGCAAACCCTGGCGGGGCTATAGCAGAAGTACGAAAAAAGTATGTTGACGACATCAGCAAACCATATTTCTTAGTTCTAAACTACGGCTTAGGTTATGATTACTTCCAATAAATACTCACAAATAGCACTGTTGTTTTCACTGCTTATCCCGCTTCTTTTACATAGCTGCAGAAAAGAAAACCCTGAAATCCCTGACAACAGTTTCGTAGCCTTTTCGCTGCGCGAGGCACAGCAGATTTTACAGTCCCCGCACCCTGAAAAGGATTCTGCACTTCAACAATTGGGCGGCATTACGAGAGTCGTTGGCACGGTTATTGACCGTGAAAATCAGGATATTATTTTAATCGGAAAAAAAAGCAGCCAACTCCCCACTGCCAGATTCGATGACTTGCTAATTGCACTTCGCTCCCGTTTTGTACACAATGACCTTCCAATGGTGAGCATTGACGCACCTTCTGACCCTAATTATCCCGAGCAACAAGAGGTAAGATTCGGAGGCAAAATTGAGAACACCCCTTTTGGCAACGACTTTCTGCAAGCTGACATCCTGTTAAAAAAGTATAGTCTCGAAATCGAAAGACAGATACAGCAGGTCGATTCATACAGGAAACTTTTGCTGAATCACGAAATAGGGCAGCTTCAGAAGCAGGGCATCACGGTCACCAACACCCGAATCATTGATCCCGAAGAACTCACTACTTTTCAAGGAAAAAGTCTGGCATCGGAGGGCAGCATCCAATCAAGGTTTTGGTTCAATTACAGAGATCCCTATAAAGTCCGAACGGATGGCACCGTCTTTTGTATCCTTTCGCTCGATTTAGTGGTCATAAAAGAAACTAAAAACTCGACAAGGCAGGCGACGAAAACGGTGAACTCAATGGGGCCTGACGATCAATTCTCTCAATTGTTTTCTAATAATTATTACGCCCTCTGCAAACACTTTCCTGTGCTGCAACGCTTAAAATTACTCTTCGATTTGGTAGCCCTTGCCGAAGGTTTGAAAGGCATCCGAGATCTTCCTCAAATTGATTACCTACTCCATGATTGCCCTGTCCAAAAACTCGAAACCCCAAAAACATACAATCTTATAAAACGTTGCACCGCCCTCCGCCGCAGCGATGGCAAAACCAGCCTCGTTCAATTGAGCGGTGGTATCGAGCCTTCCGTCGAACTAGAATTTCTGAACGCGGGCAACATAAGCTATCTCCAAAAATTTGTGCTGAATTCCCGTCCCCACGCAAACGCCTTGTCTTGGCAAGTCCCCATCAGCCTCTGGGACATGCCCAACGCTGAGGGCATGTCCGAGGTGGCAGCGAAAAATACCGCCCAAAAAGACAAATCATCTTCGGGTTTCAGTATTAACGTCAGTCAAAGTGTTGTTTTTGACCGACTGGCGGTCAACGTTTCATCAATCGGTACTTTTCAAGGTTTCCCTGTCTCCAAACCATTGGAACCCTTCAAAACAGGAGGGGTAAGGATGCATATGGTGGTTGATTCCATTGCTTCCTTCCATCTCGTGGATTCTCTGATCAGAGTTAAGGGTAGAATTTTAAGTGACCACGATTAAACTGGACTCTTTTTTCAAAAACAAGAACGAAAAAAATGAAAAAACATCTGCAATTTTTCTCTTTGGCAGCACTCATAATGACTCTTTCACTAATGCTGCCCTTCTGCAATTCAAGTGATGACTACCCAATTGCCCGTTTTAAAGGCGAATATCTATGTATTTCGCTTGCCCGGTTGATGGAAAAAGTACAAAATACTTCGCCTCTGCCTGACCAACTCGACACACTTTTTGGTTTATCCTGGTTGGAAGGATATGTTATTGATTCAATTAATAAGGACATCGTATTGGTTGGCAAACGCAATCCAAAACGCAGTGCCTACCATTTTGAAGACCTGCTCGTAAACTTTCAAAACGTTTTCAGCGACTCCAGCCAAGCGCCTTTCTGTTCACTCGACCCTTTACCGGAAAACATGAAAAAGCTCCAGCAGGTACTCAATTCCCGTTTCAACAACCATCAATCACAGGTAGATGCCGCAATAGCAGCAGTGGGTGGACAGCAAGTAGTGGTGGGAGGGGTGCCCCGCAATTCCAGGCACGCTAATGTTATGATTTTCGCAGATTATGACATGAAAAAACTCTCTCAGGGTTTGATCAAAATGCCTGGTGTTCGTTCGACCCTTGAGATTTCGTTGGCATCGCCACACAGCCAAAGTTCCATGTCGCGGTTTTGGTTTCACATTAAAGAAAGCAAAAACAGCAAAGTATATCCTAATTTCGATGTTAACAAAGGCATTGTTCTGATTAAAGAATGTCCAGTGATTGTGCTTACGGAAAAACAACAGGCAGACGACGAGGGCAACCTCAGCGACCAAACTACTCCTGACACGATCGCTGAAACTTTCGCTGAAGAATTGAGCCGAAATTTCAGCAGCCTAACGCTCGAAAACGCATTGTTTTGTGATCTGGAAAACCTTTTCCGATTGCAAGCCTGTCTCCGAGCTATGAAAATTCAGCAAGCCCTGGAGGAATCTGCCATCAATACAGTTCCTTTTTTTCGCATCCGCCTGCCACCTGGTGGCGTCAGCGAATTGCCTGTCGAACTGCCCGGGTTAGTCAACGCTGATACCAAAGAAGAGGTAAAAAATCACCCTGACAGCAGCAAAACAATACACGAATTTTTTCAAATCGTGGCTGGTGGGGTTAGCCAGGAAATGAGAATAAGCAAAAAAAACTTGTTCGAAGAATATTCCATACGAAAGCCCGCAAAGGTCCTGCTTCAGAAACGTCCAAATCCTCAGGCTCTTGTCTGGACTGTAGATTTTGGTGAGCAGGCAAAAAACCAATACTGAAATGATATACCTTGTACGCGAGGATTTTAAACGCCATCATTATTGCAGTATTTATTAGCATCGGCTTTGTTTCAACTGAATTAATTTACTTTACCGGTTTCCTATCATTTTTAAATATTTTGCAATAGTTCTATAAAAATCACATTCCTGTCCGCTTCAACGAAAGTTTTTTCATCACAATTTCTGGCGGACTTTTCTTTATTTCGTATATTAAATTCTCAAAAAACTCTTGATACATACCATTTGGTCGTTTTTTTCTTTCTGCCTTGATGTAGGGAGCAAGTATTTCCCATGCATTTTCTGCCGTCCCTCCTAAGAAACTAATAACAAGTTTTTTATCGACTGCTTTATTTGCTACCAATACTCCAATGTTATCAAAGTAATGACTCACTGTTAATGCACTTTTTTTTACATCTTTGGGTAAGTCACTAATAGGGTTTTCAACCGAATTCAATTTAGGCAATTCAGTAATTATATGATTTAAATGTTGCTTGAACTCCAAACTTCTAAATTCCTTGAACATTTCAATGGCTACCGGAAATGAATTTGAATTTTCAGACAATCGTATTTGCTTATACGCCACGAATAGAGAAGTGAATAATGCACAAAGAGATGTTCCAAGTGCAAACAAATCTATAACTTCTGATATTTGCATATTTTCTACTTTTAATTTCGTTCGATCTTGACCCATACTGACCTCCGGCCATGCCAATCAGGACTTCTCATCATGGCAGTCATTGGCACCATGTTACAATGCCTATGCATGACTCATGTTCTACAATTATTCTTTCTATTGGTCATACCAGGATTCATTTTCCAACAGCAAGGTAATGCTTGTTTTTTATCTTATAAAACGGAGATGCCACAAAATTTAACCGAGTGATTGGGTCAAACCGCTAAATCTTCTCAGCTTGAGCGCCAGCTGGGCCAGGTTTTGCGGGGCCATGCTTCGTTGGCAAGCCGCAAGCAGCAACAAACATGGAAAAAGGAGGCAAAAAATGCGGGTGGAAAGTGGCATCACAAGCGAAGTTTGATGAACAGCCAAGTTAAGCCAATTCAAATTGTTTCTGAGCAAAAGGCTCGAACCCTTTTGTTTTTATGGGTTTACAGCCGTTTCGTTTTTTCTTAACCGTACACTATTGATTTCAGGAGTAAACGATAGAATGAGCAAGGGGAAAACAAATAGGCTATTGGGCATTACCGTCCTTATGGGTGATGAAAACGGATGCCCAATGGCCTCAAGTCCACTGGCTTAATAAGCATCTCCTTTCCACGGATTTGGTTTCAGGGATTTGTCATACGCCCGCAGCGGGTGCCGGCCGGGATCCAGTGTTTCTTCAGTATCCCAGGGCTCGAATGCGTTCTTGATATTTCCTAATCCGGTCTTTTCCAATTCCGGGAAATGGCGCAGGATAACTGTTTTGAAATCGGTTTTATCGATCCATTCCAGGCCTTCTTGCGTATAGTACTCTGCTGTGTAACAATCGGTATAAAAACGATCCGACTGCAACCTGCGGGTAGCGTTGAGGATAAATATCTGGAACATGGTTTCGCCAAAACCAAAGTTTGTAGGGCGATACTTTTCTGAAAGGGTACCTACCAGCAAGTCGAGTTTTTCTACATCTTCCGGTTTGTCGCCATATACTTCTTTTATCTTACGCACCACCTCCTTGTCATCTGTCAGGTCGTCAAAGGTGTTGATAGGGGTCAGGCCCAATTGCCGCCGGAACTCGTTGT
Source organism: Saprospiraceae bacterium (assembly GCA_013361075.1). Taxonomy (GTDB): domain Bacteria; phylum Bacteroidota; class Bacteroidia; order Chitinophagales; family Saprospiraceae; genus JABWAJ01. Next base: position 5,124 of record JABWAJ010000203.1, read on the forward strand.
ACCGGGGCACCCCTCTCTCTCTCGCCCGGATAATATCGACTGCCCCCATGTCGTAAACTGCGAAAAACGGGATGCTGAGTTCCTGCATAAATTTTGGGAAATTGTTCAGCTCCAGCGCACCAGGTGCCTGATTTCCAAAGGAGTAAAACAGGTCAGCCATGGCCACCCGTTTGGTCAGTTTTCGTGACCCGGCCTGCCGGGTATCAGGGAAAGGCACTTCTTCCACCTGGTCTTTATTGGCTAGCGTCCTGATTTTTAGGGTTTCCGGCAATAAGGAGTGCAGGCGATAAACTTCTGTAAACTCTTCTGTTAATCCGTAGGGCGCCCCGTGTTTGTTAATGGGATTGCCCACAACGCCCCCTAGTTCGGGGTTGCGCACGTTGATTTCAGCAACTGTTTTACGGTTATTCCCGGATTTAAAAAGATTGGTCAACATGCCATACCAGTTTGCATTCAGGGCGCTTTCAAGCACTTTATTGGGCAGGATGGCCGGGGTCCATTCCACGGAATGGATCTTGGCCGTAATGGCGGCATTGATCAGACGGGCAACATTGAACAAACGGTTGTCATCCCAATCCGGATGATTGCTTTTAAGCATGTCGCAAATGGCATTGTGCTCCCGGGTAAACAGGGTGTGCAACATCGCCAACCCCACCCACCAATTGCGTACAAAACCGGTTTCCTCTATTCCTTTTTTGTCAGTTGGCAGGGTAAAATCATCATTCAGTTTCATCTTGCCATCCTTGCCGCTGCGAAGGCGGTTTACCGTTTCCTGATCGCTGCCATAAATCTGTGACCCGTCCCACCAATGTGTAACCTCATTGATAAAGGTGACGGGGGTTTCGTCTTTCCCTTTTATATAAGTAGGATCAGGCTGTGTTTTTGGAACGAACATTTTATCCAGCCAATACTTTTTCCTTGCCGGGTCGTCTTCGGCCAGCGGGATTTCGTACAATTCATTGAGCACATTCTCGCCATGATTGATCCAGTCGTGGTTTTGGAACTGTATCCAGACTGCTGCCAGCATATTGAGGAACGGGACTTCTTTCATTTTCTCACCGCGGGTAAGCAACTTCCGACTAATTTCTCTTGGATTGGGGCTTAGCAATTGTTCGCTGGTTTCGGGCCGTATGGCATCGTTGTGCGAGTTTCGGGGGAAGCGGGTACCCGCGGCACCTTCTTTTGGGTTAGTCAGGTTGTTCCAACTTCCATCTGCTGTCCGAAAGTGGGTTACACCTTCCGGTGGTGTTTGGCCTTCGGGTTGAAAACCAATCAACGCGTCTTTGGGATAGGAAGAAAGCAGGTTGTGGGAATTCAGTTTCTCCCGCATATAGGCCAACGTGAGGATGCTGAGTACATAATTTCTGCGATACCAATTGGTCCATATTTTATCTCGGTAGCCCATTATGGTGCCGACCATTCCGGACAAAGATTCCATAAGGAATGAAAAAAATGCGCCCGAAGCGTTGCCAATGGCCAGGCGAATCCGGGTTAACACACTATGGCCAGGTGGCGCTGGTAGTGGTTTTGGCAAAGTACCCGCTGGGACTAAGGGTACGGCCAATAATTTTTCCTTTTCAAAATGGTATATATCGGGAACGGGCACCTGCACTTCCGACAGGGCATTGCTATTAGCGATATGCCACAATTCCCTCCACTCCTCATTGCTGGCATCCAATTTTAAGGCAGTTTCATAGGCATTAGCAGCCATATCGTACTGCTCTTTCATAAAATACGCCCGCCCCAAACCCGCATATACTTCCCCAAGAGGGTGTTTATCAACTTGTTGTTTAAAATAAGTAATCGCTTCATCGTATTTGCGATTTTCCAAAAGAGCCTTGCCTGCTGAGACGTGTGATTCGTTTTTTAATGTATCCATATTTTGCTTGTTTTTTGTTTATTAAGATCTCAATGGTTTGAAGTTGACAATACGCTCCAGGCATAGACAGCCATCACTCCCCCTTCTTCATTAACAGCCCCGGGTACTTCCTGCTAAAAATAGCTTCCAACTCCTCCATCGTGCACCGGAAAAGCAGGCGATTCGCCAGGGTATAGTTTTCACTGATCTTTTTTTCAGAATAAACCAGCCCGATGCCTTTTGCATAGATCTCCCGCCCGCCGTACCGGGGTTCCACAAAGCCTTGCTGGCGGTTGCCGGATTCTACCAACTCTTTTAATTCCAGCACAACGGCTTTTTCCGCTTCCTCCTGAAAGGTATAGGTGGTGTCGCGGAGGTAGCGCCGGTTTTTAATCAGGGTAATCGAGTCGTAGGGATTTGCCGGAAAGGCAAAGCGGATTTTGTACAGAAAGACCCCGCTGCCTGAATCACTCACTTCAAACGGGAAAGCACTCCCCGAGAGAATTTCTACGGGTACGGGTTGCTGTTTGCCCAGCGAGTCGGTGGTGTACAGGAATACCTCACTCGTCAGCATGCCGTTGCGCACCATTTCTTCCCGCACAAATTGCTGCGGGGAGGGCAACGAACCATAGTAGGTTCCCGTCAGGAAAATACCGGTATCGTTCCTGATGGACCGGTAATACCAGTAGGTGGTGTCGCGCTGGGCGTCGTTGCGGGCCGATTCGTAGGCATACACCATACCGTCTTCCAACTGTTTGAGGGGAAAGTAGAAATCGCGAAGGCTTTTTTTGCCGTCGCGTTCGCATGAGGAAATGGCTGCGAATGTGGTTATGGAAACTAAAATCAGAATCAGGCGTTGCATGCTGTAAGATTTGAGGCAATAAACTTGAATGTTTCCGGTCATAACGTCGTCTCGTTCTAAAATTTTCTGCCATTATGGCATTAATTGCAGAAAAAAGTCGGCTGGCACAAAATGTGCCGTGACAAACCTATTCCCCGAAATGGCATCGCAAATATATATATCGTATCTTTGCCCCTCATTTTGGAATCACCTTTGAAACGAAAATATATGTTCGGCAATATTGGTCAGTCTCTCAAAAAGCTTTTCGGCACCAAGTATGATCGCGACGTGCAAACATACGCGCCTAATGTACAGCTTATCAATGAGATATACAAAGAACTGCAAGAGGTAAGCAATGACGAACTGCGTCAAAAAACGCTGGAGTTTCGCGCGCGCATTGCAGAATTTCTCGCTGAAATAGACGAAGAAATCCGCACACTTGGCAAAGAAGCCTCCGAAGAGGAAGACATGACCAAAAAAGAAGCGCTCTTTCAGCGGGTAGATGAGGTGAAAAAAGAACGCGACCAGCAACTGGAAGTCGTGTTGAAAGAAATCCTTCCGGAAGCATTTGCGGTAGTGAAAGAAACTTCCCGACGCTTCAAAGAAAACGAGACGCTGACGGTCACTGCTACCGAACACGATAAATCGCTGGCCGTCAATCCTAATAAAGCATACGTACGCATAGAAGGGGACAAAGCCATTTGGAAAAACCGCTGGACAGCCGCGGGGGGGGAAATCGTGTGGAACATGCTCCACTACGATGTGCAACTCATCGGCGGGATGGTACTCCACGATGGTAAAATTGCCGAAATGGGAACGGGCGAAGGAAAAACCCTCGTTGCAACCCTGCCAGCCTACCTCAATGGCCTTTCAGGGCAGGGCGTTCACATCATTACGGTGAACGACTACTTAGCCCGGCGTGACTCTGAATGGGTAGGCCCAATTTTTGAATTCCTGCTTCTGACGGTTGATTGCATTGACAAATACCGGCCACATTCCGACGAGCGCATCAAAGCTTACCGCTCCGACATTACCTATGGCACCAACAACGAATTCGGCTTCGACTACCTGCGCGACAATATGGTGCGCAGCCTGGACGAAATTGTTCAGGGGAAACACCATT
>JABWAJ010000204.1 GCA_013361075.1 Saprospiraceae bacterium
TGCTTCCAAAACTTCCCGGTTACCAACCAGCGAAGCAATGTGTTCGCCCAGCATCAACTCCTCCTGTGTTTCCAGCCATTCGCGGTAAGCGGTTTTGTCTTTAGCTACGAAGCGCAGGTCAGACACCACCACGGCATTCAGGGCGGAAATGGCTTCGCGGAATGGGATTTTCTGAGACAGTTTTCCCAAAAAATAAGTGGGTTGGCGCAGGGTATCCGGTGCGAATTGCATCGCTGTTCCTGCCGGACTATCGGTCACTGAAGAAGAACCGGCAAATTTGTAATTGAATCGCATGACGGATTTGTTGTCGTTGGTAATTTTATTGTTTTGTTAAAGGGGCGAGGGGCAAAACCACATTTGGGTATTTTTCATGTACATCCCGCATCAGCCGGATGCACTGCGCTTTGTCGTCTTTCACGGCGGTCAGCGAAACCCCGTCGAGGATGGCTGCAACTGCTTCCGCGTTTTTTTCTGATTGCAAAGCTTCGCGCTCCAGAAAATTGAAAACTAAATCTTTGGCTTTGCGGCTTTTGTTCACCTGCATCAATACAGTGGTGCAGTAAGCGGCCAATTTTTCAAGATACCCGGGATTGCCGGCTGCATATTTTTCTAAATATTGAGCGGCGTACCCCTGCACTTCCGGCCGGGGATGCTGGCTCAGCATCAGCAAAAATTCCGGTCCGTCTTCATCCTTCAGATAGCGCCCGATCAACTCGCGCCCAAATGCCTGCACATCAGGCCGAATGCTGTCGCAAACACTGATCAGCAGTTCCGGTGTCCATTCCCGTTCGCCAAAATGCGTCCGGAAATAGTCGAAGGCAAAGGCGCGGGTATCGTCCCATTCCGATTCCAGCAGGCGCACAGCGTCTTCCCGTTCGTAGCGCATCCGTTCTTTGTTTTCCAGAAACATGCGCTGGCAAACCAGCCGCACAGCAGCCACCTCATGGTCGCCGAAGCGGATGATGTTCCGCACGGTTAAGCTTTGCGCCCCCACAAAGCGTTCCACAAGATGGGCTGCCAGCGTATTGGCGGCGATCTGCTCCGAATTCAGGAGCCGGAAAATGGTTTTGCGTTCAATGCCCGGCAAATGCACCTCCAGGTGCGCCATCGCAAAGCCGAGCAATTCGTCGTGTATTGCTGCTACCGGTTCTTTGCGCATCAGGAGGTTGAGACATACCCCTAACAGTTGTTCGGCGAAAGCCTCATCCACGCCGATGGCCTGCAGCAATGCTTCCCGGATGATTTCCCGGACCGGCGAATATTTATTGATTAAATTTTTGAACAAAATCTCTTTGCGGAGGAACAGTTCAGCGGCACTGGTTTGCCCGATCAGCACGATGCCGTATTCCCGGATCGCCTCCGATTTGCTGTTGAGCAGAGATTGCAACAGGCTGCCGGGCAGGTGCTCCGAATCGTTTGGCCGCGCAGCAATGAGTCTGGCACCAAACAAGGCAATGGGGTCCAGTGGGTGTTGCAGGAGTTGTTCCAATACCGTTATGCTCAGTTTCGCCAACAAACTGTTGCCCCATTCAAGCATCGAAGCAATCATTTCGGAAGCCAGTGCAGCATTGGTGGCGGTTTGTTTTTCGGGGGTTGTTGGGGTTATTTTTTCAGGCTCCAGTCCAAGCAGCCAGGCTACAATACGGACTATCAGTGCCTGTTGGTGGTTTTCATCCAGCAAGCCGAGAATTTCAGGCATGGAGCGCTGGGTTTCCTTGCGGATATCCGGCGCGGCATGGGTCAGGAGCCGGAATACAAAGGTGGTATCTTTGACAAAAACCGGCAGGTTAGCCCGCAGCCATTCGTGGCCTTTTCGGCGCACAGCCGGGTGGCGGTTGTCGAGCATGTCCAGCACCAGATCGCAATCGGGCTGTAAGGGATTGAACCGCAATTCGGTCAGTTCCAATGCCAGTAAAGCCGTTGACAAATGGGGGCTGTCCAGTAGCTTGCGCAGCAACGGCAGATCGAATCGCGCAGTTAGTACATTAAAATCCGGGTGCGCTTTGAACCGGCGCAGGGCAAAAGCCTGAACCATTTCCGCCCTTGATTCCGCCAGCAGGTGAATGTAAGCCTGTGGGCAGGCATCCCAGCGTTCGGGGTGGGCCTCAAACGCAGCCGATTTGGATTGTTTGTTGTATTTTTCTTCTGAGGTGGCCCACCGCGTACCCCTTTTAAGGAGGCGGTAGTTTGGATTTGCCCCGTTCAGGACATAAAAAGCTACCGGAAATTCGCTGAAAGGCGGAAAGACGGTTCTGTTTATGTCCCACCGCTTCGTTTTTTCATTGAATACATAGCGGCTTTCTCCCTGCAACTGGCTTGTGCAGCGGTCGTCGTCCAGTGCCAACAGCAGTCCCGCAGCCATTTTTACATAAGTATGGTCGTCGTATTCCAGGGTATCCAGCAGCGATTGTAAGCTGCGGCGGAGCAACCACTGGCGGGTTTTGGAAGAAAATGCCAGTTTACTGTCTTCTTTGACCAACTCTGTCGCCGGGTTTATCGTTTGCCAGACTCCGTTGACCAGCACTTGAAATGATGTTGAAAACATGGGGGGTTCCAGAGCAAATCGCTGAACAAGGATGCCGAACATCGCTGCATCTAACCGCATTTCCGCCATTTTGAACAAGTGGCGCAACACTTTAAAAAAGCCGGGTCTAAAAGGCGCATGCTGGGCAAACCAATGAATGGCGGGTTGCAAAAAAGTCAGTTCTCCGGAAAGGGCGTACAAGGTTTCTACAAAAGAAAAATGGCTTTTGGGGCGGTTTTCGACGTAGTCTTTTAAGGTCAGCAACAGGTTTTCGCCTTGTTCCTGACGTACCTGGTGCTGAAAAGAGGGGGGTAATTTTTGGAGCAATTTTTCCCGCATCGAAAGTCGCTCAGATGCTGAAAAAACAAACGTACTGACCTGATACAACATCGGATTGCATTCCGTTTCTGCCAGGGCATTCAAGGCCGGTTTAACCTTAGATTTTTGGTCTTCATCAGCAGTCATTGCGCATCGGGCGATGGCCCACAGGGTGCAATACCGCATCAGTGCCGGATTTTCCGCAATGGGCGGATGGTTGAGCAAGCCCGCCAGATGGGGCAGCGCTTCCGGAATGCGAAGCACGCCGGCCCGCCACACAACCCGGTTGATGGCCCAGTTCTTATCGGCCTGGGCCCCGGGGTTGCGAACGGCTAAATCTAAATGCGTCAGAATGGCTTTTTTGCGGGTTACCGGATTTTTCTTTCGGGTTCTTGTCGTCGGGTGGGATGATTCCGGGCCTTCATAGGGTTGGTAGCCTTTTTTGGTTTTTTCGTTCAGCAGGGCGTTAAAAGTTTTTTCAGCAACTTCCAGAGAAACCGGGGCAGGGGTTTTGAAACCGGTTTGCAACTGTGCTCCGCGGCGGCCATATTCAAAATACACCTGGTACAAATCGCCTTCGCGCAGCAGCGACAAATGGTACACTTTGTCCGAATTGCCTTCCTGAAATTGCAGCAATACCTGGCGTTCCGTTCCCTCCGGCAAGCTTTGCAGCGTTTCTTCGCTCCCACGTTCCTGCCCCTGTTCCGGAGCGGGTGTTGCCTGTCGGCCAAGTTTGGTGAGGAAATCGAATAAGCGCATAACAGCTATTTTGTTTTGAATAAGGTAGTTTCGCATCTTTGCGATGTTGTTATCAGATAACTTGATCGCTTTGATAACACAAAGATGGGATCCCGCAACGCAAGCTATTTGCGTTGGTAAAACTTTTTGTTGTGTCAAAAAATAAAAACCAACTTGCCCGCTTCCGGCGCATCCACGAGCTGCTGATGTTGCGAAAAGGTGCCGTTGTTAAGCCCGAAGAAATCTGCCGGGCCTGCGACATCAGCCGCCGCACCCTCGACAACGACCTGGCTTTCATGCGCGAAGAATACGGAGCACCCATCATTTGGGACAAACAAAGGCTGGGCTACTGCTACGAGCACCCGTTTGACCTCACGTCCCAGATTGCGCTGAATACCGAAGACGTGCACCGGCTCCATGTGGCCGTGGAAACCCTGGCGCAGTTTGAACACTTAGAAGTTTTTCGCGACCTGCGCGAAACGGTGGAAAAAATCAGGAAAGGTGTCAGTGGCTGGGTGCGCCGATCGGCTGCCGCCAAATCCATTTATTTCGAACCGGTACAAAATACGGGTACTGAGCACCTGCCCATCCTGTTGCGTGCCATCGAGGAGCGCCGTCGGGTGACGTTTGGCTACCAGTCGTTTCAGCAACCGGAGGCCCGGCAATGCGACCTGGAACCTTATTGCATCCGCCAATACGACCAGCGTTGGTATGTGGTGGGGTACTCGCCTCAATACAACTACCTCAAACCCTTCGCGCTGGACCGGATCGCCAGCCGGCCCGAATTCAGCAAAATCATTTTTGAAGCACCCGATTTCAAACCCGAACAGTTTTTTCTGCACATCTACGGCATGCACACCGAACCCATTGAGCAGGCCCGCGAAGTGGAGATCGGTTTTTCGCCGTTGCAGGCGCGCTATTTCGTTTCCCGCCCGTTTCACCCCTATCGCCTCCTGGAAGAACGCCCGGACGGCAGCATCCGGGTGCAATTGCACGTGTGCATTACGATTGAGCTGATCCGGAAATTGGCCAGCTACGGCCATGAAGCGGAGGTGCTTGCACCGAAGGAGTTGCGGGAAACGATGCGGAAGTTTTTTGAGGAGGGGGCGAGGAGGTATGAAGGAATTGATGAATGATGAATGATAAATGAGGATTGATGATGTGCCACAAATCTCACGCTGCTAAAGCCATCACGTACTCATAAAGCAAAGCCGGGTCTATATCAAAAGGATGGAATTGTGTTTTTCCTTCAAAGTTTTTGATGTGCCTGCCAACAGAAGGCCAAACTAAAGTGCCCTCCTGCACTTCGAATTGCCGGAACAGGGTTTCGTTCTCCAATAGCTGCCGTTCTAATTCTCGTGAGCTGTCGAGCAGTTGACGGAAGTCTAATTCTCCGGATTCTCCACTATTAAACCGGATCGCTAAGCGGTGGTTATCAATATAATGAGCCTGTTTGACCTTTGGAAATAGTGGAATGCCCATAGCCAAACCAATACAATCATCAGGTTGGAAGCGGGGGTTTTCTTTTTGCAGATCAAGGGCACGACGAAGGATGGTTACCTGTTGTTCAGCAGGTAGGTTATTCAGACGGTTGTGGATGTAGGATGGTTGTGGCATTTGCTACTTTTGATGTTCGTTCCACTGATCATTTAAGACTACGTAATCTACCCCACTTTTTCCCATTCAAAGCCCACCACGTTCCGTTCGGCCCTGCCAAACTCGATCCCGATGAGGAAGCTGTTTTTGCTTTCCTGGTATTTTTGCTGGTATTGTTTGGACTTGATTTGAGCAAGGGCATCGCCGGTAGCTTTATCTACTACTTTGAATTCGAAAATATAAGCGTTGCTGTCTATTTTCAGCGTCAGGTCTATCCGGCCTTTGCTGGTCGTGTCTTCTGCCGTGATGTCAAAACCGAGGCTGGCAAAGTAGGCATAAATCACGCTGGCGTAATAGCCTTCGTAATCGGCAATTTTGTTGTTGGTGAAGTTTTGATAAGGAATGGAGGCAAACAGGGCCACAAGAATGCTTTTTAACCCATCCAGGTCGCCGGCCTTTAGTACGTCGTAGAGTTTGTCCTGAAAGACGAGTTTTTCGCTTTTTTGGGTCGTCAGTACGTCAATAAAAAAGTCGTTCAACGAAAACTGGATTTCCAAATTGGGAATTTCCAGGCGGTATTTGATTCGGCCCCGTTCTGTAAACTTTTCTTTGATGGTCAGGTAGCCCGTTTGATACAAGAGGCCAAAAGGATTCAAATCCTCCAGGTCAAAGGTATCGAAGCTTTGTTCACTTTGAGGAACCAGTTTGAAATCATACAGCCCTTCCTGCTTCAAAAGGTTGATCAAAAAAGTTGGCGTTCCCGTTGTAAACCAAAAGTTTTTGAACTCCTGCTGATCGAAAAACATATTAACCGATACAGGATTGTAAACCGTTTCTCCTTCGGAATGAAAACGATATCCATTATACCAATGACGCATTTTAACGAGCAATTCTTCCCGGGTCAGGCTCATGTGCTGGGCCGTGCTGTCGATCTCCTCCACAAAATTATCCTCCAGTTCTTCCTGGGTATACCCCATCATGGTGGCATATTGCGGATGCATGGTCAGGTCGGTTAGGTTATTCAGACCTGAAAAAACACCCACTTTGGAAAACTTGCTCACCCCGGTCAGAAAAACCAGCTCCAATAAATCGTCACTGTTCTTTAGTACCGAAAAAAACTCTTTCAGGATTTCCCGGTTCGCGTATGCTTTTTCAAGGTCCATGCCGAGGTAATGAACAATAGGCGCGTCGTATTCATCAATCAGAACGACTACCTTATTCGTTTGCGCAAGTTCACGAAGGATATACTGAAATTTGTTGCTAAGATTGGCCTCAATTGGCTTGAGTCCGTGTCTTTCTATCAACTGATTGAGTTGATAGTCTAATGCATCTAATAAACCACTTTGTTGAAAGCCAATTCCTGTAAGGGCTAAACGAATTACAGGGTGTCGGTTACTCCAATTCCACTTATTCTCGATCCACAACCCTTTGAACAATTCCTGGCTACCGCTGTAAAGTTCATTGAGTACGGATACGGTAATGGATTTTCCAAAACGCCTTGGCCGGGAAAGAAAGTAATATTTCCCCGAACTACAAAGGCGATGCACATACGCCGTCTTGTCGATGTATTTGTAACCACCTTCTATGATTTCCCGAAAATCCTGTAAGCCAAGTGGCAGTTTTTTAGCCATTTTTAAAATCTTGGGTGGTGGTGTGATGTGTGTGGTCCTGCCAGGACTCGAACCTGGATCAAAAGTTTAGGAAACTTCTATTCTATCCCTTGAACTACAGGACCTCTAAAAAAAGGCAAGATGCAAAAACGCAAATTTGCAAAGTTTGCCCCGCACCCGTATAGCGGAAGCGGAAACGCAAAGATAGGGATAGAAATATTCGCCATCCAATATTTTTTTAGCCAAAAAAAGAGGCGCCTCTCCCCTATCCTACTCCAATTTGTGATCTTTGTTGTTGCGGTTCAGCCCCGATTTGCCTTTTGCCACTTGTCTTTTGCCTGTTTTATAAATCTAAGTGTTTGATTACAAGATACATATGTCATGAACATCGAATCCTTCCGCTCTTATTGTCTCGCCAAAAAAGGCGTTGAAGAAACCTTTCCTTTTGGTCCGGAAACCTTAGTTTTTAAGGTTATGGGGAAAATTTTTGCCATCACCGGTTTAGACAACGATGTATTCCAGGTAAACCTGAAATGTGACCCGGATCGCGCCCTGGAATTGCGTGAGGAATACGAAGACATTGTCCCGGGCTGGCACATGAGCAAAAAACACTGGAATACCGTGCATTTTGAAAACGGCCTCAGCACTGCTTTTTTAAAAGAACTGATCGACCATTCTTACGATTTGGTGGTCAGTAGTTTACCAAAAACAGTTCAAAAAGAACTTCAATCTTCGGAATTGTGACAGACAAAGACTTCATCCTTGTTGGCCAGGGATTGGCCGGGACCCTGCTGGCTCATTTCCTGAAAGCAGCCGGTAAGAGCATTTTGATCATAGACCATCCAAAGGGCAATGCTGCCTCACAAGTTGCTGCAGGTATCATTAATCCGGTTACAGGACGTCGTTTTGTAAAATCCTGGATGATAGAAACTTTACTGCCTTTTGCTAAAAGCACCTACCAAACCATTGAAAAACAGCTTGGTATCCACATTTATCACGAAAAAAATATTTTGCGGGCGCTGGCAAACCCCAAAGAAGAAAACGACTGGCTGGCCCGGGCTACGGAACCAGGCTATACAGCTTACCTGGCTGAGAACGCAGAACCGGGTAATTATCGCAGCCACCTGTACCCACTTTATGCATTCGGAGAAACCCTGGGTTGCGCGCAGGTTGACCTGCCTTTATTGATCGCAGCTTACCGTACCGCTTTCAAAGCCAATGATGAATATGTGGAAGAATTTTTTGATCACAACGCCCTCAAGGCAGACGTGGACGGAATAACCTATCGGCAATGGAAAGCCAGCGGCCTTATTTTCTGTGAAGGGTTCGGGATGAAAACAAACCCTTTGTTCAAAAACCTGCCGATGCGGGGAGATAAAGGGCAAGTGTTGGAAGTGCACATCCCGGAAGCGGGTTTTGAAAAAATGTTCAAGGATCAGGTTTTCATTGTGCCAAAAGCTGGCGGGCAATACTGGATCGGAGCCACCTACGAGCCCCGTTTCGAGGATGAACACCCCACTACAGCCGGCAGAGCCTTTCTGCAGCAACAGCTGTCTGCTTGCCTGCAATTGCCATTTGAAGTGATGGCACACAAGGCCGCCATTCGCCCTACTGTAAAAGACCGCCGGCCTTTGTTGGGCACCCATCCGGATTTTCCTCGCGTCCACCTGTTCAATGGATTAGGGACCAAAGGCACCTCACTGGCTCCCTACTGGGCACAACACATGGCGGACTATCTGGAAGGCAAACTGGAAATTGACCCGCAGGTAGCCATCGGGCGTTTTCAGGGCGATTTTCCTTAGCTCCCCGGGCCCCAACAAGCGGTACTCCCCTGCCCTACTCCGCAGCTTCCGGCGCTAGTTTGACCACCAAACCTTCCAGGGTATCGGCTAATTTAATCTGACACCCGAGCCTGGAATTGCTCTCCACAAAAAATGCCTGGTCGAGCATTTCTTCTTCGGCGAGTTGCATCTCCGGCAGTTCTGTATCGCTAAGCACATAAACGTGACAGGTAGAACACAATGCCATTCCGCCACAAGTCCCTTTTACCGGCAATTCGTAAGCTTTGCAGAGTTCCATCAGGTTCATGCTGATGTCGGTAGGCGCCTCCAGAACATGTTCTACTCCCTCC